>JACQLG010000045.1 GCA_016204155.1 Candidatus Niyogiibacteriota bacterium
ATACTGCAATCCAAAAACAAAATAGCATTTTCATACTTTTTGTCAACTAACTGGAGGTACTTGACGAAGTTAGAACCCTCATCCTGCAAGGAAAATCGGGTTTTTCTTACACAGTTTCGCGATGAACATCTTACAATAAAATACTCACGTAATGATTTTTTTGTGTGAGCAATTTATTTTTATATCCATAATGATGAATTTTACTATGTTTTTCTACGAAATCTGGAAAAAAGTCCGCTCTTAGAAACCTTTTGAGTTTTAGGCGCAACCCCAAACATTCTTGCGATCCGTTTTGCAAGGTCTTCATGGCCAGCATCACTTAACTGCCCAACAAACACTTTTTTATCTGGAATTTTTTCATCCAATTCCTGTCTGGCTCGTGTTACTGCCGCCTCCAGCTCATCATAAACTGCCCTGTTGTCTCCAACGTGCTGCCATGCTTCAGCAAACGTATCAAAACCGCCATGACCTTCAATAAACATGTTCCTTTTATCTACGCCATGAAATAAGGCCTTTGCCAAAACAAGCTGTTCTTCAAACGATAATTTCCGCTCTTCGTTCTTGGGAGTTAACTCCTCTTTTGAAAGTTTTTCCATAATACTTAAATTATACTGACAATCAATTGGAAAACGCAAGATGTGGCTCTATCGTCCACTCTCCCTACAAAAAATAACCGCCTTAATAAGCGATTATTTTAATGACTGCCCGTAGTGGATGCGTTTAGAACGGTCCACTGGAGTAAAATAAAAAAACAGGAACCAATTCCTGTTTTTATTAAATCTTAACCCGCTCTTTTGAATGCCTCTCTGGCATAGAATTTTATATCTTCTTGCAAGTTATATTCAGATTTTTCGAGGTCTTCTTCGGTAAACCATTTAATCTCATGGTGTTCCTTTGTAGCCAGCTTCACATCGTCTGATGATGCTTTACAAAAATAAACCATCCCAATATGTCGATGGGTTTCATTAATCGGATGGACATCAAGATATGTTGGCGGAAATAAAAATTTCCTCCCCTCTACTTTAAAATTCGGCTTCTCGGCTACAACTTCAACGTCCAGGCCAGTTTCTTCTTTTATTTCACGCTCCAAGGCTTGTTCCGGGTCTTCATTGAGTTCAATATGGCCACCACCAGCTGATAACCATTTTTTTAACTCTTTGTGGTGGATTAATAAAACTTTATTATCGTAAACAATGAAAGGCACTACCACAAAATCAAAATCTTTATGTATATGCGGCATTCTTTTTTCCTCTTAAATTTAAATTTAAATAGATAATATCATTCTTTAATTAAAAAGTCAAGCTGCGGAGCTTGGGATCGAATCCCTAGGCGACTAAAGCCGTCGGGACCCCGGTCGCCTTTGGCGACCTAGGGGCCAAGATACCCGCCTCCAAAGGGCGGTGTCCTATCCCTAGGTGCATCAATCTTTTCCTTCCAGACCTGCCGGGCTAGGATTCGAACCTAGATACTCAGGTCCAAAACCTGATGTCCTACCATTAGACGACCCGGCAGGTCTGGAAGCAAGTTTCTTTTTTAATTTTCCTCCTCCAGGAGTATATTTTAAGCGCCATTCAAATTTCCGTGCTTCTGAAAGAGTCTTGAAATTTTTACTACATACCAATATAAACGGTCTCCGAGATCTAGTACTTTTTACCATACCCGCATTATGTACTTCTAATCTTTTTGTCGGATTCAATCCAGTCACACCAACATACAATTTATTATCTTTTTTACTTCTTAAAATATAGCAATATGACATAAAAATTGATGCACCGGGACCCCGGTCGCCTTTGGCGACCTGGGGGCCATTAGACGACTCCGCAATGTTTCATTGCTCTTTCTCTAACACCGAAAAAATTTTTGAAAGGGCGAGCTCTAGCGGAAGCGACGGATACGGACTTTTGTAGTTCATATTCGCTGTATAGAGAAATGTTGCGAGAATATTGCGCAATTCACCGGCCGGAAGCTCTCCCTTTTTACCCGCAAGATAATGATATTCATCCTTTTCTATCATGCTTTCTAAGGTTTTTGCAAATGCATTATCATACGACAACAAAAAAAGATGCCTGAAATTACGGAGAAGCTGGCGGAGGAAGAGTGAAGCGGATGCGGAATTATTCGGTAATTCCGACAACGCACGAAACGCTTTCTCCCTGTTCTTTTCGTGGATGGCATCAATCATGTCATAAACCATTTTTCGTGGAGGAACGCCAAACATATCATGGATCAAAGAAGAGGAAATGATCTTCCCCCCGACGCTTCCAATCTGGTGAAGAAAATTAAACGCGTCTCGAAGCGAACCGTCCGCAAGAAACGAAACAAGAACAGGCACTTCTTTCTCAAGCGTCATCCCTTCTTTTTTTGCGACATGCATGAGCGCTTTTGCAATAACGTGTTCGGGTAAAGGATGGAAGCGCAGATGCTGGGTGCGAGATGAAATTGTTTCGGGAACTTTTTCCGCTTCGGTCGTTGCCATAATAAAAATCACGTGTTTTGGAGGCTCTTCAAGTAATTTTAAAAGGGCGTTAAAGGCCTCTTTTGTCATCATGTGCACCTCGTCAATAATGTAGACTTTGTAGGGGCTCTTGAACGGGAGGGTAAGCGCCGCTTCTTTGAGCGCGCGCACTTCGTCAATCCCGCGATTTGATGCGGCGTCAATTTCAATTAAATCAAGCGTCTGGCCGGACTGAAATTCTTTGCAATTTTCGCAT
Organism: Candidatus Niyogiibacteriota bacterium; assembly: GCA_016204155.1. GTDB lineage: Bacteria > Patescibacteriota > Minisyncoccia > 1-14-0-10-42-19 > 1-14-0-10-42-19 > 1-14-0-10-46-36. The sequence continues at coordinate 2,712 of JACQLG010000045.1, forward strand.
GTATTGCACGGTGTGGATGATTTTGCTATGTTCGCGCACGAAACGGCGCGGGCGAAAATACGCGCAATACTTGTCTTGCCGGAGCCGCGCGGACCCGAGAATAAATAAGCATGCGCAACGCGGTTTTTCGCAATAGCGCTTTGAAGAATGGTAACGACATGCTCCTGTCCGAACACCTCGCCAAATGTTTGGGGCCTATATTTTCTATAGAGTACAAATTCGCCTGCCATCACTTCAGAATATCACAGAATATGAGCAATGAAAAAGCAAACAAGAGAAACTATTTGTATGCTTCTCTTGTATATTTATTTGCCGGATCCCACGCCATCCAGCTGGTAAGTCCCGCGTCATACACAGCCTGCTTCTCTTTGCGGATCATATCTTCATCATAGATTGCGCCCAAGTCAAAATCTTGGATCCACGGCCGGAGCTTTAGAGGAGAAGATGACGCATTCGTGAGCCGCAGAGCCGCCCGCGACATCGCGTAATGAATAACTTCATACGGATGTGAAGCTGGATTTGCGAACCCGATAAATGTTTTCGGATAATGCGAAGGATATACCATAGGCGCAATATAATCAAAATATGGCTCGGCTTTCTCGAGCACCTGCCCGATATTTAAATCATCATAATTTGACGTAACCATGCCGAATAAATCTGCTGATAACGGAACATCCAATTCATCAAGTTCTGCTCGGAGATAGCCAAAAAATTGTTCAAGAATATCTGCAGGCGGTGTCTTCTCATCCCAATGGTCATAAGCGATATCCTGCATATTGCCGTCAGACGGAAACCGAATATAATCAAAATTCAATTCATCAAATCCCACAGCATGGGTCGCTTTCGCAACGCGCACGATATAGGCCCAGTATTCGCGCGCGGCAGGATCAATCCATAAAATATTTTTATAATCTTTCCAAACTTCGCCGTTCTCGCGCTTGACCGCGAGGTCAGGACGGATGCTTGCCATATACGGGTCCTGAAAAACGCTGATGCGCGCGATCGTATAAATACCCCTTTCGTTGAGCGCGCGCAGAAACGCGCGAATATCAGGGATCCGGTTTTCCTGCGCGCCGTAAGAAAGAAGTTCCGGGTCTTCCGGGATAAAGGAAATATTGCCGGTATAATCCTTCACATCAATAACGACCGCGTTTATCTCTGATGATTCAATGAAACGGATGATATCTTCGCGCCGCGACGGCGTACCAGCAATCCAGCTTGTCATATAGATCGCATAAAGCGGTTCGGGCGTCGGAAGATATATGGGCTTACTATATTCCTGCCACCCTGTTTCTTCTGCAACACGCGGGAACAAAACGGCTTCCCCGGAGATTTCTTGTTCCCCTTTTGTATATATCCGTCCTTGTGAAGAGAAATCCTGCCGGACAAAAAAAAGAAACGCGCCGGCTACTGCCAGAACGCCCACGAAACTTACGAGGATTGTATGATACCGCTTCATATTGCCTAACGATCTTTAGCAACTACATCATCTGCCCGCCGCCTACGGAATGGCGACCGGAATCATGATATGGTCTTGATGTTGCCGCCCAAAAGCCCAGAACCGCCACAGCAATGCCGGTAATGATAAAAAGCGTGCGCGCAAGCGTGAGATTGAGCCCCAAGAACGGCAAAAGAATGATCCAAAGACCAAGAATTCCTAAAAGCCAATTTTTCCACATGATAGAAATTATTAAGTTATTTGTTATGAGTTATTAAGTGAGGTGACCTTTAATCCTTCGATTCCCTTCAATCCGATTCATGGCGAGTCACTCAGGAC
>JACQLG010000039.1 GCA_016204155.1 Candidatus Niyogiibacteriota bacterium
GAATAATGATCGATAAGATATATTATGTTATTTCAAAAAATATTAAAATATAGAAAATTTCAGCGTCTGCGCGGCAATCAAGGCAAGACTGCATCGCGTGGCACGACGCTCGCGTTCGGAAGCGCAGGACTTCAAGCGGAAGATTCTTCAGAAATTAATTCTCGCCAGATCGAAGCGGCGCGCAAGGCGATTACGCGTTTTGTGCAAAAGGGAGGGAAATTATGGATCCGTATTTTCCCTGATAAGCCGGTAACGGCAAAACCGCCGGAGGTGGGTATGGGAAAAGGAAAGGGCGATCCTGATAAATACGTTGCGGACGTCGGCCGCGGACGGATATTGTTCGAGGTTGACGGCATTAGCGAGGCCGATGCGAGGACTGCTTTGCGTAGGGCGGGAGCAAAACTTCCCATACGCACAAAAGTGGTCATGCGCTAATAATACATATGAAAATAAATGAATTGCGGCAAAAAAATCCGGATGAATTGCGGGAGATAGCGCGAAAAGAGCGCGATACGCTCCGAAATTTCCGCTTTCAGGTAGGCCAGGGAAAAGTAAAAAATAATAAAGCAGGGCGCATGATGCGAAAGACAATCGCGCGCATATCGACATTGCTTCGAGAAAATGCATAATGAAAACAATCAATAAAAAAAAGATAAGAGGAATAGTAGTTTCGCATAAAGGACAAAAGACGGCAATCGTTCGGGTGGATCGTTATTTTCAACATGCCTTGTACCGAAAATATATTAAGCGGAGCAAACGATATAAAGCCCACGATGAGAAAAATGAATATGGAGCGGGAGACCGCGTGATCATTGAGGAATCGCGTCCGATCTCGAAGGAAAAACATTGGATTATAAAAAAGAAGATACCATGATTCAACAGCAGACATTATTGCGGGTTGCTGACAACACGGGAGCAAAGATTATCGGGTGTTTTAAGGTATTGGGCGGAACACGGAAGCGCTACGCGCGCATAGGCGACCTTATTATTGCGTCAGTGAAGGTTGCGGAACCCCGAAAGATGTTAAAGAAAAAGGATATAGTCAGGGCGGTGGTAGTGCGCCAGCGTCAGGCATTGAGGAGATCTGACGGCTCATCCATTCGGTTTGATGATAACGCGGCAGTCGTTGTTGACGATAAAGGAGAGCCGAAAGGAGGACGTATTTTCGGCCCTATCCCCCGGGAATTGCGCGAACGATTTCCAAAAATTATCGGATTGGCAGAAGACGTGGTATGACAACGGCGCTGATGAGAAAAATAAAGAAAGGAGATACTCTGCGTGTTGTCTCAGGCAAAGATAAAGGAAAGAGCGGCAAAGCGCTTGAAGTTATCCGTGACGAAAACCGCGTTATTATAGAGGGCGTTAATATCCATACGCGCCACCAAAGATCAAAAAAGCAAGGAAAAAAAGGAGAACGGGTGCACCTTGCAATGCCGATACACGCATCTAATGTACTTGTTGTATGCCCGTCATGCAAAAAGCCGGCACGTGTCGGTTTTCAAAAAATAGAAAACGTAAAGACGCGCATATGTAAAAAATGCAAGAGCGAAATATAAGCATACCTATGACGTTATCAGAACAATACCAAAAGAATATTATCCCCCTGCTTCAAAAGGATTTTGGCTATCCGAACAGAATGGCGGTGCCGCGCATCGAGAAAGTCGTCATTAATGTCGGCGTGGGGAAGCGTTCGCCAGACGAACAAAAACAGATCGCGCGCGATCTTTCGCTTATCGCCGGTCAGAAACTTATGGAGCGGCGCGCTCGCCAATCCATCGCGTCTTTCAAGGTACGTCAAGGACAGGTGATAGGATTTAAGACAACGCTTCGGGGAAGAAAGATGTATGATTTTATTGACCGGCTTATTTCCATAGCGCTTCCGCGTACCCGTGATTTCCGCGGAATTGACAGCCGTGCAATTGATCCGTACGGCAATTTGACAATCGGGATCCCGGAACATATTGTATTCCCAGAGATGGTAGGAGAAGAGACAAAGTTTATTTTCGGGTTTGAGGCAACATGCGTTACAAATGCGCGAACATCCGAAGAAGCACGGCGCCTTTTTGACGCATTAGGGTTTCCATTTAAGAAGTAAATATTTATATTGAGTATATCGAAGTATGGCAAAGGAATCAGTTATTGCACGAGCAAAAAAGAAACCAAAATATAAGTCGCGCGTGGTTAGGCGCTGTTTTCGGTGCGGGCGCAAGCGCGGTTTTATGCGTGATTTTCATTTGTGTCGAATTTGTTTCCGGGAGTTGGCAAATGAAGGTATGCTCCCCGGGATTAAGAAATCATCATGGTAATATGGATCCGTTAGCAGACATGTTTACCCAAGTAGTGAATGCGTCGCGTGCCGGAAAAGAGCGCGTGCTTGTTCCGTATTCAAAAATAAAATTTGAGATCGCGGGCCTTCTGCATAAAGAAAAATATCTCGCTGGCGTCGCACGTAGAGGAAAGAAAAATAAGCGTATATTGGAAATGAAACTTTCGTATGACGAGAGCGGCAGCCCCTTGGTCCATAGCGCGCGTCTTGTTTCAAAGCAATCAGCTCGCGCATACGGAGGATGGCGCGATTTGAAAAGAAGGCGCATTAACCGCGGAATGCTTATCGTATCTACACCAAAGGGCATTATGACGCACAAGGAAGCATGGAAACAAAAAGTGGGAGGAGAAATTATAGTGTATGTATTTTAGTGCCATGAGTCGTATCGGCAAACAATTCATACGCATACCGGAAGGCGTAACCGCTATTGCGGAAAACGGCGTCATTCGCATAAAAGGACCGAGAGGAGAAATTGCGCGTTCGTATAAAGACACTATTGCGGGCGTCATAATGTCAGATGGCCGCGCAGAGGTTACATTGTTGAAACATTCCCTTGAGGCAAAGGCATTGTGGGGAACATATGCGTCGCATATTAAAAATATGATTCATGGCGTTACGGAAGGATTTTCAAAAAAACTTGAGATAGAAGGCATTGGGTATCGCGCACAACTTCAGGGAGACGCGTTGGTCCTTAGCCTCGGCTATTCCCATCCTATAGAAGTAAAGCCGAAAAAGGGAATTCAATTTCAAGTTGAGAAAAATACCATTATCGTTTCCGGCATTGATAAAGAAAAAGTTGGAGAAACGGCGTCATTTATCCGTTCGCTCAGAAAGCCCGAACCGTATAAAGGGAAAGGGATTCATTATGAAGGCGAGGTTATCAGACGTAAGGCGGGAAAGAAAGCGGCGACAACAGCCGCCTAGATACATCATTATGAATAAAGATAGAAAGCAATTGAAAGAGAAACGAGCGCGAAGAACGAAACGGATTCGCGCGCGCATACAAGGGACAAAAGAACGCCCTCGGCTTTCCGTATTTCATTCAAACAGGAATATGTATGTCCAATTGATTGATGATGTTGAGGGTAAGACACTCCTTGGGATGGGGGGCGTAAAAAAGAAAAAACCCGCAACAAAGAAGAAAGCGATCTCGAAGACAGAAGCGGCGCACGATCTTGGTAAAAAGATTGCCGCTTCAGCGCTTAAAAAGGGCATTACAAGTATTATTTTTGATCGCGGCAAGCATCTCTACCATGGTCGCCTAAAAGCTGTTGCCGAAGGCGCGCGCGAAGGAGGTTTGATTTTTTAGCCGTTCTAAGCTGTAGATGTTCTTTATTGCTTAGTTATTGTTATTGCTTAGTTATTGTTTAGCCCGCTATTGTATGTTTTCATTTTAAATCTTACAAAATGACCGATCGTCCAAAATGTAAGACTATGTGTTATAGTAATAAATAGTAATAAAATAGTAATACATTGTAATAAAATAATCAGTATAAAATATAATATGCGAAAAGACCGCAATAAAAGCATTTTGCGAAATAGAAATAAGAAAAATAATTTTAGTCAGATATTTAACAGACTGCTTGAGAGTGAGACTGTCACCGCATCTGCCGCACGGACTCTCTTAGCTTTATTATTCTTTGGTGGTGTTATTGTGGTGGGCGCAATGGCGCCAAATATTTTTTCTGCTTTCGATAAATTGAATGGATCACGTAAGTTTAAAAAGAAACAAGTGCAGAATAGTATTCAATACCTTCAGCGAAAAAACTTGGTACAATGTATTAAAAAAGAAGGCAATGCAACAGTTGTTACAATAACGAAGGATGGTATACAGCGAGTAAGAAAATTCGTTATTGACGAGTTAACTATTGAAAAACAGTTGCAGTGGGATGGGAGGTGGCGAATAGTTATCTTTGATATCCCAGAACAATACAGAAGTGCGCGCAGAGCGTTGCGAAACAAGCTAAAAGAATTGGGTTTTCTACAGCTTCAAAAAAGCGCATTCGTTTATCCTTACCCCGCAGAAGACGAAATACTTTTTATCACGGCTATTTTTGAAGTTGAGGAATATGTCGAGTTTTTAACTGTAGAAAAAATGCTTCATGATAAAAAATTGCGCAAGTTTTTCAAATTGAAATAAGATTTTTTATATTAGTCTTACAAAATAACCGATCGGACGTTTTGTAAGATTTTGTGGATGTTATAAGTGTATAGTTATAAGTGTATAAGCGAAGCTGATTTTCATGATGATTTTCAACAAGGGATCTTTATGACTTGACATGCTGAATATCGTCGTGTGTAATGCTCTATGGCATGTGGCATTGTGTTTGAAAACAATGCGTGGTAATGTAGAAGAAATAGTTTTTTGACTCATATAGGGAGGTATATTCTATGAAGCAAGAAAAGGATATTGGGGAGTTTATCAGAAATTTTCAGCAGGAAGGTTTTATCGACACGCTCTCGAAAGAAAGCAAAGGGAAATTACTCAAGGCAATTGATGATATATTTTGGACAGATAAAATCGGCAGAACGCGTGTGAATAATGCCGCACGATATTGGGAATTTGCAAAAGAGTGTCCGCCGCCGGCAGTGAGGCGGGATGAGAAATTCTGGATCGCGTCCAGCCCGGCAGATCCTGTTTGGGATATAGATTCATTGCCAATGACATATATGGACAGCCGTTGGTCTGCTTTTATTATCCATATTGAAGAAGATTCATTGCAGAATATCTTACCTCCCCCTTTGAAGCCCTGGGATGGAGAGCGTAACAACGTCGCAGAATTATGGTATGTTGACCATGCCAAAAGCGCTTTTGGCCCGCATTGCAAAAGCGGAGTAGCGATTTCTGCGTTCTATAAAGATAAAAGAGGCAATGTTTGGCTAGGCGCGTATTATCCCGTTATGTACATTAATAGTGAGGCCCCTTTAAGCGCGCTCAGCACAATCGGATGCGCCGTAAAGCAAGCAACTATTAGATGTACGTGTCACGAAGGACCAAACAGAGTAACGTATAGCGACAAAGGGAATGACTATTTTTCATTTGGGACATGCCGCAATGGATATTTGATTCATACTGCGAGCGGAAAATTTGACGATACGCCAATTATGCCGCCTTATTTTTATGGAAGATCTGACTGGGGGAAGTTTTCTGTGAAAACTGTCATTGCCGGAGTTCATGATGATCAAATTTCTTACGCTCGAAATCTTTGGTACTTGCCTTCAACAATACC
>JACQLG010000042.1 GCA_016204155.1 Candidatus Niyogiibacteriota bacterium
GTCTTATCAGGACAGCGTTCTACCACTGAACTACACTCGCAAATTTTTTAATACCGTGGTAAGGACTTCTTTTATTTATACTTATAAAACACTTTATTTTCAAGCCGGAGGTCGATATAATCGATATTTTCAAGTTTTTCTTTTAAGAGACCGTCATACGCCGTAAGGAAGTTGGCGACTGCGAAATCGATATCGGTGCGCGAGTCAAAAATGACGCGCAGTCCTTTGTCTGTTTCCGCCTCGTATTTTAGAAGTTCCTCCCCGGCAATATGAAGGGTTTTGAATTTATGTCCCGTCCGTTTTTCTATTTCGCCAAAGAGTGTTCGCATTTTTTCCAATTCTTCCTCCGGAAGGAATGAGGAACCCAATGGGTAGTCCGTTTTGCGCGTGTCTTCTATTGCAAAGAAGATAGTTCCTCCTGCATGGGGCGCGGGCGCAAATAGTATGCCTTTTTCATCGGAGTAAAAGCAAGAATCGGCATTGCAGAGATTCGACCAGGTATTACGCTCTTCAAGCATTATCGTTATTCGGTTCGGAAGAGATTTTTTAAAGCGTACCATATCGATGCGCGGAAATTTTACTCGGAGCATCCCCGAGAGCGTTTTTTGCGAGAAAAGGAACACGAAGAAATTTGAACGGGGAATAATCCCCCAGATATGTTCTTGAAGAAAGCTCCGGGTAATAATTTGCACTTCCTCCGGAAGCATTGATTTTGCTCGCGTAACTTCAGGCGAATCTATCCGGAAATAGGGGATATATAAAAATCCAATAAAAAAAATCCAGACAAGCGCCGTTTTCCCGAGAAATATTATAATGCGTCTGTAGGCGCGTTTTCGCTGGAGGCGTCGGGATCGGCTAAGCGGATCGCGGAACATAGTTTTATTTTTTTGGTTCCATTACTGCTTTCCCTATGTATTTTTGCAAAGCGTGGGGAATGCGGATAGAGCCATCTTTTTGTTGATGGTTTTCCAAAAGAGAAATAAGGATGCGGGGAGTTGCGATGGCGGTATTGTTGAGCGAATGACAGAAACGAATATGCCCGTTCTTGTCACGGTAGCGGATGTTGAGGCGCCTTGTCTGGAAATCATGGTAGTAGGAAGATGAATGCGATTCCCGGTAGCGTTTTTCCGAAGGGATCCATACTTCAATATCGTAGGTTTTTACATGAGCGCGCCCCAATTGTCCTGCGGCAACAGTAACGATTCGATATGGAAGCTCAAGGGTTTCCGCAATCTCTTCCGCATTTTTAGTCAGTTCTTCATGGAGTGCAACCGATAGTTCGTGGTTATTTTCGCATAAAATAAGCTGTTCTACTTTGAAAAATTCATGGAGGCGGTAGATTCCCCGCGTATCTTTCCCATGCGAGCCGGCTTCCCGCCTGAAACACGGTGAGAATGCAATGAATTTCTTCGGAAGTTCTTCTTCCTTGAGAATCTCATTTCCTCGATAGCCCATTAAAGGGATTTCAGCGGTGCCCGCAAGATAGAGGTCGTCATCAGCGAGCTTGTAGACATCTTCGCGCGCCTGCGGGAAATGTCCGGTGCCTATGAGGTTTTCTTCCCGGACGAGCGTCGGCGCCATGACGGGTTCGTATCCTTTTTTTATCATCATATCTATCGTGAACTGCCAAAGCGCGAACGATAGTAGTACGGCGTCGTTTTTCAGGAAATACCCCCGAAAGCCCGAAACTTTAGCGCCTCGTTCAAGATCGAGCAGATCAAACGCCTTCGCGAGCGCTATATGGTCTTTTGGAGTAAAGTCGAATGAATTGGGTTCCAGCCCTTTGCGTAGTAATTCGTTGTCTTCGTCTGTTTTTCCTTCGGGTACGGTCGGATCGGGAATATTGGGAACGTCATACATCTGTTCGTACCATTCTTTTCGGATGGTCTTCAGGCCTGCTTCTTTCCGGGACAATTCCTCTTTCATGTTGCCTACGGCACTAATCGCGGCTTTCCGCTCTTCGTCATCTTGAATGATTGCGATGCGATCGGTTTCTTTGTTTTGTTGTGCGCGGAGTTTTTCAATATCTTGGAGCAGTTCTCTGCGGGCCTTATCGGTATCAAGGAGCTGCTGTAGGTTGAATGAAAGCCGTTTTTTCTTTGCGGCTTCTTTGATAAGTTCAGGATTTTCCCTGATAAATTTGATATCTAACATATCCTCACTATACTATAGCGAAAGAGAGAACATCCCTCAATCTTACAATAATTCTTTAGCTTCTTTATATCCGTATCCTTTATTGAGTAAATGTATCATGTTCTTTCTTTCCTCTGGGAGCAGTTCGCAAAAATCAAATAAATTTTTCGTTCCCCCCAATCCTTGTGTAAGTGCATTATACGAAGCGCCTTCGTTTAAGAACTGCGTATATGATGCTATCAATTTTTGATCATCAAAGGATGCATGATCGTAATGTTTATACATTTTGGGAGTGCCATCCTTGTTTTTCATAGCCACTTTTTTACCGTCCTGATCCCTCGTCATTACTGGTCTTAGTTCCGGATGTTCTAGGTCATAAATAGAATAATAATCTGTTGGCCATGAAGTTTTATAATCCCTCGGTTTCCCATTTTCAAACAACGTGATTTCAAGGGTGGTATAATTTTGTCCATGTTGGTGGCTGGTACGGGATATCTTAATCTCATAAGAAGGTTTTTCCGCGTCATGTTCTATATGAGTTTGTGATGTTTCTTTCCCCATATGGTGATACGTCTCTTTAGTATAAGATTCTTTAATTCTAAAAGATTATTCGTAACCAAAACGTAGTTTTTCTTTTTTAATACAGTTAATAAGCTTAAACATATTGTGGGCGAGTAATTTTATGTCTTTTGCCGCCCAATCGCTCGCCTCATTGCTTAAATAAATCATTGAGTAAGGCGGCGAAATCATTCCCATATTATTTGTGGTGGCAGATAATTCCATCAATGCATTCATTTTGCCGGCTTCATTGCCGTAAACAATAAACCCAGCAACCTTACCCTCCAATAAAAATCCGGCGTTTTCTAATGGAGTCAGACGGTCAATAAAAATCTTCATCTCACTGGATGCAGAGAACCAATGAACTGGGGTTGCGAAGACAATTCCATCCGCCTTTTCCACTTCTTGTAATAGCAAAACCATATCATCAGATTTAATTTTTTCTGGAGTATCTAGCTCCGGGTTGGCGGCGCTTTTACTAATCGGCAAAAGTGTGAAATCGGAAAGCTCTATTAATTTTACTTTCGCTCCCAATTTTTCTGCTTCATCTAAACATTGTTTAAGATACCCGCTCGTGTGGCCCTCTTTTTTCCCGCCATTAACGCCAATGATGTAGTTATTAGTAGACATATGTAGATACAAATAGATTGTTATGGACCGGATGAGGGTCGAACTCACAACCTCCCGGATGCAAACCGGGTGCTCTAGCCAGTTGAGCTACCGGCCCATGTACGAAAATTCCTAATATTTTATTTTAGCACAATGTAGTGCATAATAGAAACGTATGAAAGAAAATAGATTTTTTGAACATACGCAAGAATTAGATGTTGAGAAATTGCGCAATGAGGCAGAAGAATTGTTTTTGGAATTAAAAGAATTGCCGGCAGTAAAACGGCTTCTTGATCGGATTGATGCGGGGCTTAAAGAAAAATACCCCGATTGCGCAAAACAGTTCTCGGAAGTTTTACCGTATCACGGACGCCATCACACTGAAGACGTTATGAAGGAGTCATTATTTTTTGCTCTTGCGGACAAAAGCATTTCGCGCCATGATATGGAAATTCTTGCGGTTTCGGCCGCGTCTCATGATTCGGGATTTATAAAGCAGTATGACGCGAATGAACCGATTGGCGCGGGTATGTTAGATGAAGAAATGAAAAGTGAAGGGTATTCGGCAGAAGACATTAAAAAGGGTAAAGATGCGGTACTCTCAACCCGCGTAACATTTACTCCCGGATTTAAGCAGACGATAGAAGGCGACGACTTGGTTGCAAAAATTTTAGCGGATGCCGATGTCAGTAATTTCGGGCGCGAAGATTATTTTGAAAAAGGGGATGCGGTTTATCAGGAACTTGTTGCAATTGGAAAAATTCCTGAAGATTCTCCGGAGAACCGCAGAAAATTTGATGAATTTAGCCTGAACATGCTAAAAACTCACGAATGGAATACCGAAGTCGCAAAACATCTGCGCAACGGCCAAAAAGAGAAAAATATAGAGATACTAGAAAAAAAACTTTCACAGGGATAAATTCCTTCCAGTAGAAAATTTTTATATACTAATTCTTATCAC
>JACQLG010000048.1 GCA_016204155.1 Candidatus Niyogiibacteriota bacterium
CAAATGGACGCTTCTTGAAATTCGCATTCCGCGCGAGCATCTAAAGCCGCCTCGCGCAATGGAGCAGGTGTTTATGACTATGCACGCCATCAGAAATTCCGCGTCTGACAAGCGGGAGAATTGGTGGGACGGCGAGGTGCCGTTATGGTTTTCGTGCGAAGCGGTAAGTTTTGGCGGAGAGGTTCATTTATATATCCGCACGCCCGAGGTCCGCAGAAACCATATTGAAGCGTCGCTCTATGCGAGCTACCCCGATATTGAAATTACAGAAGTAGAGGACTATATTGATCGCTTGCCGCCGACTTTTGATGAACTTACCAACGCGGGTTATAGGATGTTCGGGAATGAGCTCATTCTCAAAAACAAGGACGTATACCCGATTATGACCTACGAGGATTTCGAGGTCACGGTAAAGGAAAAAGAGGTTGACCCGGTTGCAGCGCTTCTTGAAACCCTTCTTCGGATAAAACCCCAGGAGCATCTGTGGCTTCAGATTCTTGTGCGGCCGAAAGTAGAGCAGTCGATTGGATTCCGGAACGAAGACCAAATCAGCGACTGGCATAAAGAGGGAGAAAAGGAAGTTGATCGCATAAAAGAAATTTCTGGCAAGAGAAAAGTTATGAGTCCCACGCTCGGGGAGTTTATTATGATTGATCGTTCGCCCGGGGACGTTGAGATGATGAAGGCGATTGATCGCAATATCTCAAAGCCAGGATTTAACGTTATCATTCGCTATCTCTATGTTTCGCCAAAGGAAATATTCGTATCGTCGTTCGGCCGCAGGTCAATCTTAATGGCAATGAATCAATATGCGTCCGAGACCTACAATAAGTTCGGTCATAACACAGCGGCCTGGACCCTCGCGAAGTTGTGGTATTGGCCGTATATTTTTCCGAAGCGCCGCGCGCGCGCAAAGTCAATCCGGATATACGAAAATTACCGCAAGCGCGCGATGTATGCGGAAACGTTTGTCGGCGACTTTATGAATATGAAATTATTTCATTTTGGGTTTAAGCAAAAACGAGAGACCAATGTGTCGCTAAACACCGAAGAGCTTGCGACGATTTTCCATATCCCGACGGGGCAGGTGATAACCGGACATTTGTTGAAGCGCTCTGAGGCGAAAAAGGCGGGTCCGCCGGTAGGGCTTCCGATTTTCGGCGAAGGCGCGAGCGATCTGCCGCTTGAAAAAGATGACGACTAGAGTGAGCGGCCGCCGCGCGGCCGCGCGCAAGCACAAAAAACGAGTTCTTGCGTTCGGCGTATTTGATCGAATTCACGCCGGACATTGTTTCTTTTTGCGCGCGGCGCGCGCGTTCGGCGAAGAACTCTTTGTTGCGGTTGCGCGGGATCGAAATGTGTCTCGGCTCAAAAAAAAGCGGCCTCGGGATTCCGAGCGAATCCGGCTCCGGAATGTCAGGCGCGATCCTACGGTATCCGGCGCGTTTCTCGGCGACAAAAAGGACGGCGACTACGCTGTTTTACGAAAAATAAAATCGGATGTCATATGCGTAGGGTATGATCAAACACTTCTCCGCAGTGACATCTTACGAAAAATGAAGGCAGGCGTGATTCCAAGAATTCCAATCATCCGCATCCGTGCATATCGGCCGAAAAAATTTCATACATCATTTCTTTCGAAATAGTACTATGCAAGCAGAAACTAAAACCTGTCAAAATTGTAAGAACGACTTCCAAGTTGAGTCAGAAGATTTCGCGTTCTACGAAAAAATGAAGGTGCCGCCGCCGACGTTTTGTCCCGAGTGCAGGATGGTGCGAAGATTCTCTCATAGGAATGAAAGGAATTTATTTAGGGTAAAAGATACGCGCGTCGGAAAAGAAATTTTTTCAGGAATTCCACCGCAAGCCCCGGTGAAAGTGTACGATCACGATTTTTGGTGGTCGGACGGCTGGGATCCTATGGAGTACGGGCGCGAATATGATTTCTCGAGCCCGTTTTTTGATCAGTTCATGGGGCTTATGCGAAATGTGCCCTTTCCCAGCAGGAATATACAAAATCTAATAGATTCCGATCAAGGGGGAGATCTCAAGAACTGCTATCTTTGCTTCAACAGCGGAAAAGTGGAGGATTCCGCTTACATATTAAACGCAAACCTTGTAAAGGACTCTTTTGATCTCAACGATGCGTCCTCGGTTGAGATTTCCTATGCTTCTTTGGGCATAGGAGAAAGTTATAAGGTGTTTTTCTCGTTCTACTGCGATCGGTCAAATAATCTTTGGTTTTCCCAAAATTGCGTCGGGTGTTCTTTTTGTTTCGGCTGTATAAATTTGCGAAACAAACAATATCACATTTTCAACAAACCTTACGCCGCGGAGGACTATTTTGAGGAAATTAAGAAGTTTAATCTGAATTCTTACGGCGGGTTAAGCAAGGCGTATGAAGAGGCAAGAAAATTTTGGGACTTACATCCGCGTAAATTCATTCATGGATATCAAAATACCGATTCTTCCGGCGAGAATATTTATTTTTCAAAAAACGTTAAGTTCTCTTTCGGTATAGAAGGCGGGGAGGACTTAAAATATTGCCAGGAAATCTATCGGCAGGCGGGTTATTGGGAAGGAGGCAAGGATTCTTATGATCACTACAACTGGGGATATGGGACCGAATTGATGTATGAGGTATGCGGATCTGGGAGAGGGTGTAAAAATGTACGTTTTTGCCTGGATTGCTGGCCGGCTGTGCAGGATCTTGAGTATTCTTATACGTTGCGGGTCTTCAAATAATCTCTTTGGATGCTTAGGGCTTCGGAAAAAATCGTATTGCATTTTGAATAAACAATATGCTCCTGAAGAATATTTTGCGCTGCGGGAAAGAATCATACGGCATATGAATGAGATGCCGTATGTTGACAAGCAAGGAAGAGTGCACAAATACGGCGAGTTTTTCCCGATTGAATTTTCCCTGTTTGCGTATAATGAGACGGTCGCAGGCGACTACTTTCCTTTGACAAAAGAGGAAGCAGAAAAACTGGGATATGTATGGCGAGATGCGGAACCAAGGGAGTATCAAACGACTATGGATGCGAACGACCTTCCGGATCGGATCGGAGATGCGACCGAGGTGGTACTAAAAGAAGTTATCCGGTGTCTTTCATGCAAACGAGCGTATCGAATTATTCTTTCGGAATTTAATTTTCTTAAAGCGCAATCAATTCCGCTTCCGCGCATTTGTTCCAACTGTCGCTATCTGCGGCGCTTCTCGTTTCGCAATAAACCAAAATACTACGAGCGAAAATGTCAATGTGCCGGAAATTTTTCTGAAAGAAAAACATATCAGAACCGAACAGCACATTTTCACAGAAGCGAACATTGCTCAAATGAGTTTGTTACTTCCTATGCTCCCGAGCGCCCAGAGGTCATTTATTGCGAAGTATGTTATCAAGCTGAAGCGCAGTAAGTATATGCAGGCAGGGACAAAAATTTGCCAAAACTGTAAAAACCCGTTCACCATTGAACCGAAGGATTTTTTGTTTTATTCAAAATTGAATGTTCCTCCTCCTTCTTTTTGTTCTTCCTGCGCCATGCAAAGAATAATGCTGTGGAGGAACGAGCGTTCTCTTTACAGAAGAAAAGACGCATTTGGCAAAGGTAAACTCAATTTAGAAGTGCAACTTTAGGCAGTATGCTTAAAGTATATGCACAACAAAACATACAAGCAATTGGCTCAAAAAGAGCGCGAAAAGATTTACCAGCTAAAGAAAAAA
>JACQLG010000049.1 GCA_016204155.1 Candidatus Niyogiibacteriota bacterium
ACTCCATCATACATCATTGTGTGAGTGCGCTCGCCCCTGACCATCAGGAATAAGAATGGAAATCTTTGTTTACTATATCATACTCCCCGAATAGACAAAAGGCGGGTACGAAAAACCCCGCATGATGCGGGGTTTTTCGAGATGTAGATGAAATGTGCCAAAGCTTTTGCACACCCACTGCATCCAGTATAGCAAATTGCTTCAGAAATGTCAACAAATCCTTATATTATACATTCCAACCCTGCTTTCTGTAGAATTCCCGCGTACGTTCAATCCCCTCCTCGAATGAAACCCGCGGCTTCCATCCAAGAAGTTTCTCCGCCAAAGCAGTATGCGCAAGCGTCTCGCGCGCTTCTCCTCTACGTTCTGGGGCATATGTCGCGTATCCTTTTTTGATCATCTCATCAGGGATTATAGAACCATCAAGTTTATACACAAAGCGTACTACATCCCAGATAGAATTACTGTTCCCGAAGCCCACATTAATGATCTCGCCCCGACCCACATGGGGGGATACTAATGCTTGAAGATTCGCTTCAACCACGTCGCTTACATATGTAAAATCACGCCGCTGGTGGCCATCAGGTACAACAGTCAACGGAGCATTTCGGGAACTCTGTTCAAAAAAAATACCGATGACAGTTGCGTAAGGACCGTCAGCTTCGGTGGTCTGGCGGGGTCCGTACACATTAAAATAACGCAGGCACACTGTTTCAGGGCCGCCCGTTGCGATTCCCATATCACGCATGAGCATTTCTCCCATCCGTTTTGTTGAGCCATACGGATGGTAAGCCTGGGTGGCAACCGCCATATGTTCCTGGAGCGGCATTTCCTGGTCTCCATAGGCAGAAGACGATGCGGAATATATAACTCGCTTCACGCTGTATTTTTTTGATAAACTTAAAATATTCGCGGTCCCTAACGCATTAACCATAAAATAACGTTCAGGATCTTTGAATGACGGTTGGATGCGAGCAAGCGCTCCCGCGTGAATGATCGCCTCCGGCTTTTCCTTTTTAAATACGCCTTCTAACGAAGCGCGATCCGAAATATCAACATGATAATAGCTTGCTTTCTCATTTCGCGTATCGGTACGCTCTCCTATATCAACAATGCTTACGCTGCATCCGCGCAGAAGCAATGTGTCAACAATGTGCGATCCGATAAAACCGACACCGCCCGTTACTAAGACTTTTTTGGGAAACGGGTTCATAAAAAGAATATTATTTCGCTATTGTATTAAAAATAATCTTCATTTTCCTCACAATATTCGTATTCCAATTATAATGCTCTTCTACCGTCTTTTTCGCGGTTTCGCTAATAGTATTCCTCAATCCGTCATTTTGCAATAGCTCTCTAACTTTTACAGCTATGCTTCTGGGGTCCCGCACCCTACAGAATAAGCCGGTCTTTCTATCTATCAAAAAATCAGGGATTCCGCCGACTGGAGTCGCAATAACCGGAAGCCCTGCCGCCATTGCCTCCAGAAATGACGACCCCAATCCTTCCGAGAGGGACGGGCGGATGTATATATCGGAAATATGGAGATACGCGGGCATATCTTCATGTGATATTTCTCCTAAAAATAATGTACGATTTTCCACTTTCAATGCTTTCGCAAGTATTTTTAATTTTTCCCCATCAGGCCCCTTTCCTAGAATGACGAATTTTATATGTCCGGGAAGGTACTGCAGTGACTTTATAACATCATCAATTGCGTTTTTCAAAACCAGACGGGAAGTCGTTACAAGAAAAACATCTCCGGTGTTTTTCCCGAGCTTACTCTTCAGTTCGCTCCGCTTTTCATCGGAAATTGCTTTCGAAAAATGCTCAATCGCGACACCGTTCGGAACTATTTCGATAGGAACGCGCGCACCTCGCTTTAATGCAAGCTTTCTTAAATAATTACTTATAACCTGAATGGAATCCGCATAACGGATCGCTAATTTCCACATTATAAAAATTAACCCGCCATATCTATATGTAAGGTGCGCTTCCGAATCCCCCTCCTGAAGTGTCAATAATATCGGAATTTTTTTATGCAGTCCGCATATCTTTAATAAAAAGGGCGACATACTTGTAAAAGAAACCATCATGCTCCAAAAAAAGTCAACAGAATGGCGTTTCATTATTTTCCGCGCGAGGCATGCTCCCAAAAAAGGAGAAAGCAATTTATCAAAAAACGAGAGTATACCCGTACCGACACGATAGATCTCAATATTGCCGATGCGTTCATGACGCGGGTGCGCGCGCGAGAATCGCGTCGTAATCATAAAAAAATCGTACTCGGGGATACGTTCTGTAATTTCTTTTATTGCGAGCTCCGCGCCGCCAACAAGCGGAAGATAGGCAGTTGAAAAAATAAGTATCTTTTTCTGCATTACTTTTTCTTTTTTTGGGCTTTCGTACGAGCTGTCACCGGTTTCTTATGATGCTTTAAGAATGTTGCAATTTCGTGATCATGGCCTGTCGCTTTGTCATACGGAATGCCTTGTACGGCAAGAAGTGTATTATTATAATCGCGGGTCGCCCTAAGAATACGTATTCCCCTGTCCAGCAAAAGGCGGTTCTGGGATTTCGCGGGAAGCTTTCCTATCGCGCGATCCGCTGTCGCAATAATCGCATCCAGATCCTTCGGAAGGCAATATCCGCCAAACCCGCGGAAATTCCCATGCGACACGTCAAGCCACGCATCCCCGATCCTCCGATCATGCGCGATCATTTTCCGAACATTATTATAATCAACGGTTACCTTGATCTTTTCTTTCCTCAAAACATATTCAATCGCTTCGCAAAGGTCGGCAAACACATTTCCAAATGCGACTTTTGCCGCGCCAAACGCATTGCCGGCATACTTCCCTATCTCTGCTTCGGTCGCGTTGATTCGCGTAAAGTGATACGCACCAAGCGTTCCGGGAGAAGAGAAAAACGCCCGTGGCAATAAATTGAGCACTTCCGAGGCGTGTACTTTGGTGGAAGCAGTATGTCCGACAACCTGCCTGTCTGGATTTACCATATCCTCCCAGGCGCGCGATTCAGTCAAGAATTCCGGATTAAAAAGTATCTTTACTTTATATTTTTTGGAAAAACGCTCAATAGTCCCCGGCTCAACCGTTGATTTCACTACGAATAACTTGTCTTTATCGGCATATTTCTTGATGATACTTTCAACAATATCGGCATTGCAGCTTCCATCGGGATTCCGAGGAGTTGGCGCGGCAACGAAAATAATGTCGGCTTTTGTAACGTCATCATGATAATCCTTTTTCGGATCGGTATCATAACAGAATAGATTTCTATTTCGCACGAAACCCGCCTGCTGAAAGTACTTTTTGAGCGGCTCGCCCACCATTCCCAAAGCTACTATTCCAATGTTTGGCTTATTGCGCATATACATATAATCTTAATTCCGCATATAACATATTACATTATAGAGAGCATTTCTATATTATTCAAGAGAATCCAAAACTTCCCATAAACTATTGATATCTTTCTCAAAATCCGGCTCAATATTCCTTTCCCTGATGATCTGAGCGATCTCGCGCGCGCGCTCATACTGCCCGGCATTCACATACCGCTCCGCAAGCAATAAACCGGCAGCTGTCACCCGATTATCAAGATGAAACACATCTTCAATATATTGCCACCCTCCCGGAGAATCATTGCGCTTCGCAACCCCTAAAATAACATTCATTTTTGTCGTATCAAGATTGAATAATTCTCCGCCGAGTTTAGCTTGAAGTCTTTTCGTCTCTTTGAGCGCGTTCTCATAATCTTCGGCAATGATATAAATAAAGGGAAGATTATATGAAACTTCAAAGCTATATTTACCATACGCGTCTAATTTGTTTTCCGCTTCCCGAATCAATTTCAATCCCGTATCGTATTGTCGGAGCTGAACATGGAAATCAGCGATAAAAACATATAACGGAATATGATCCGGCGCAAAAGAAATTGCTTCATTATAGATATTAACCGCCTCTTGTACCAATGCATCATCTCCGCTGACAGCCCCCCAGACGCCGTATAGGCGTCCAAGCATTACCTCAAAACGGACACCGGGATAATCGTCCTTATAGCCCGCAACTTCTTTTTTCATCTCATCAATCGCCCTCTTGTAGAATGCCTGAATCTGCGTATTATTGATAAGCTGGGGATTAACCGCAAGCCCATCCGAAGCAAGGCGCGCTAAATGTTCGCGGACCTCTGATTGTCCTATCGTATTCTGTGATAACGATAATGCGCGGTCAAAACGCGCGAGCGCTTCGTCATTCTTTCCCTCGCCTATCGAACGAAACGCATCAATAAGCGCGGTTGATGCGCGATATGGCTTTATATTAACGAAATACATAGCAATAAAAACAGCAAAAAAAGCTCCTACAGTACCCATCATGACAGCTCCCGAGATCTTTCGAGGAACAGTGCCATGCCGTTTCTCATACCACTCTTCTCGAGTATGAGAAGAGGCAACCGCAAGAAAACCGAGAATGACGACGAGCATCAAATGGGTTGCAAGCACATCAAAGACAAAAAGCATCTGAAAGAGATAGGCGATGATCATCCCGAAGAAAATGACTGCGTCCTTATTTTCTATAACTTTTCTTTTTGCCGCGCGTAAAAGCGCCCAAAACATCGCGATGATCAGGAAAAGATACGAGCCAAACCCGACAATCCCTGTCGATACCAGCCATTCCAAAGGCATATTGTGTGTGCGGTCAAACCATGGCTCATTCCCGAATATCCGCGGATCATAATTGAACGCGAACGGAATGATAAAATTATTTAATCCCCACCCGAGAATAGGGCGTTGAAGAAATGATTTCACCGCCATCTCCCAGATAATGAAACGTGACGAAGCAGTTGTATCAGTACTAGAGATGCGGCTGAATCGAGCAAGTACATCATTATTCCGAATGAACGGCACATCCTTCATAAACGTAAGACCGATGAGCGCTAAAATCATTGCAAGCATAATAAGCGCGATAATCGCTTTTCTTTTCTTCTCCTTCACTAAGAAAAAAGAAAGGAATATCATCAGGCCAAAACCGCCGAGAATCCCGACAAATGCTCCGCGCGAACCGGTAAGGAAAAAGGCGGAAAGCTCAAGCAGTATCAAGGCGACATAAAAGACGCGGAGCGCCTTGCTCCGAGTTTGAAAAAAAAGATACGCTAAAAGAAAAATATGGAACGTAAGATAGGCCGCAACATACAGCGGATTGCCGAGTGTGGCAATAATGCGGGCACTGTCGGAGAATGTGGCTATCGCGCCGAAATATTCCAGAAGCCCGTAAAACGACATGATGGCACTCACGCCGATAGAAATTCCAAACAAAATAAACCAATCTTTTCGCCGATGAAATAATCCTGCAAGCGTCAGGAAAAGCAGAAAGAGATGGATATAGCCGATAAATCCCTCCATGCGCTCATAATTTGACCAGAAACTGTAAGACGGATCGGTACTAAAGATCGTTGCAAGAAAAGCGGCACCGATAAGAATACCGAAAGCGATAAAAACCAAACTCCGCCGCGGCCAGTAAGAGCGGGGGTTGATGAACAAAAGGCCTATCCATCCGGCTGCCGCGATCTCAACAAGCCCGCGGAATAGAAAATTCTTTGTTGAAATGAACGGGAAAAATGCGTTTCCGGAAACCACTAAAAGCGTAAAAGGCATCAGATAGACGCATATCCGCACTATCCATATAAGTATTTGTTCCAGGTCGCGCGAATTCATTGATTTGAAATATAAAATAAACAATAGCACAACCAATCAGATAAGAAAACCTCAGATTAGCTCAATACAATAAGCACAACTCCGCCGACCATCAATGCCGCGCCAGACAGCCGCTCATAAAAATGCTCTTCTTGATGGACCACCTTTCCGAAAATAACGTCAAATAAAATAGAAAGGCGCTTAATAGAAATATAATACGCGGCGAATAATAGCGAAAGCCCTACGAAATGCAGTATGGTGCCTGCCGTATACGCGCCGCTCATCAATGCCAGATTCTGCCATTTGCCTTTTCGAAAAGTAGAAATATGTCGGACCATAAGAGGTGTATACACGATAACAAGAAGAGCATCCATATAAAACACGAACTGCAGGGGCGATACATATTGAAATAAGAATTTTGCGCTTACTATCGAAATGCTTATAATAGCGGCGCCCGCAAGCATATACAGAGCGCCTTTTTCTTGAGTGATTTTTTTTATACTTCCCGCGAAACTATAATTCCCTTTGCCGAATCCTAAAAATAACGCGCCGAACACTAAAAACAGGATGCCGATGCCGCCGACGAATGTAGGAAGTTCTCCCAATACAATATAACCCGTGGGAACCAAAAAAAGCGCGGTAAAAGAGAAGAACGGCCCCACAAGCGATTGAGGCGAAATCTGAAATGCCCGTACATACAAAAATGAATTCGCCCACTCTGCAGGAAGAATAATACCGACCATAATCAGCCAGAACGGCAAGGGCGGGACTTGCCATTCAAGAAAAAAGGTTATCACTATGCCGATCACAATAGTGCCGATAAGAATGCGCAGCCAATTCAATGCATGCGTATGGACTCCCTCCAATGTCTTAAACCGACTATTTTGGAACGAAGCCGCAAGCGCGTTTACAATTCCTACAAGAACGCCCATGTCTTTCCACTCTACTCTTGCAGTAATAAAAAAACAATCCACTGGTATTGCTGGATTGTTCAATGTTATATTTTTATTTTTAGGATTCAGGATAGGAGATGCTTTGCAACTGCGATCGGAATTCCGCCGTCAAGGCCGGCGTGATTGGCGACATCTTTTAAGATATCATTGGCTTCACGATTGTATTTTATTTGGAGGTCCCCTTTACTGTTAAGGCCAAGCATTCGGTTCGCCAGCGCTACAAAGATCTTTACGGATAAGCCGGCATTATCTGCCGACGAGCTCTGAATGTTTATTGGGTCTTGCTTTGCAAGTTCCGAAAACTTACCCGCAAAATACTGCTCTGCCGCATGCGCTACTTTTGCCCACTGTGCAGGCGACTTCTCTTTCCAATGCTTAGAGTCGGAGTCAAGATCAGAATAAACGATCTCAACTCCAATCAAACGAGCCATAGCGACCGCCCATCTGATATGAATATGGGCATTATATTCCATCCATGCCGGAAAAGGATCGACTGCGTGCTGGATGTAGGCGCGCATGGAAATCATTTCCTTTACTGATTTCCATATGCCATCTTTATTTCGCACAACAAAATGAGCAGTTGCCTTTTCAACCAAGGCGACAAAAAGAGAGATATACATCTTCTCTTTATTCCCAGCCGTATCAAACAACTGTGCCGCTTCAAGCTGGTCGCGCGCAGCGTCAGTATACTGTCTCGGCCCTCGCCTTGCTATTCCTCTACTATAAAGAATGTCACCAAGGAGGATATACGAGTTTTTTTCCTTTGGTAATTCTTTCTCTGCTTCATCAAACAAACAGCCAAGATTTTCAATGATAGAAATCATGTCTATGCCCTTCATCCGGCGTGTAGCATTAATCACCTCTGCACGGCAAGCGTATTTCATCCACAAAGACACACTGGGGTTCATTGAGGCAATCTGAAATATTTCTGCGTATCGCTGCGGATCCCGTTCCTCTGGTTTTTTGCTCAACAGCAATATCTGCAGCAAATTTGTCTTACTAAAGTCAAAACCGTCCGGCAGCCGAACTATCTCCTGCGCAATTACTGCATCAGGAAGCTCTAGATCGAATTCATGCACACTATCACCCATACTTATACCTCCTATAAAATCGTATTTTTTGTAAAGCTGCTTTCGCTCAATATAGCAAAACGGCAAAATATGTCAACTTGAAATTCTTGACTCTACTATAAGAATAAGATATAATAATCGTATAAAGAGTTCTTTTAAGGAGGCAAAAAAATAATGGGAAAGGCGATGTCATTTGCACATACCAATCCAAAAAGGTCACATCCGCCCAGCGGCAAGGCCGTAGGAGTTCTTGCAAATCTTCTTGAGAAGCAAGGATATGCCGCTCCAAATGAAGCCAGGAAGGTAGCGTGGGGATTCCTTGAACTTTCATCCATCAAAAAAATGGTCGAAGCGCTCACAAGATTGATTGTTCAAAAAGAAGGCATTAATCCAAAAGAGGCCCGTCACAAGGCGTTCTCATTATTCTCCCAATATCTTGATTTTGTATAAAATTCTATGAAAATAGAAAACACCCACCAGCAGTTTCCCGCTGATGGGTTGATTTTTTATCTTATCTTATTTTTTCGGAATTTTAGTAATCCAGGAACGTCCTCGCCCACGATGCATGTGCGGAACTCCGGGAGGAACCCAAAGACGTTGGCCTGCCTGCAGTATAGAACGGCTCCCGCCTTCAATCTCTTTTGCGCGAAGCTCATTCGGATTCGAAATGCCGTCTTGTTGAACTTCCCATGCGCTATCCGGCAATCTTCCTCCTACAACAAACTCAACGGTTCCTTCAATAACCTCCCATTCATCGCCTTCAGTAAGATGCACTTCTGCGTCCCCGAACTGCTCCGGATGATTCAGGATTTTAAACGGCAACCCGTTCTCGTTGGCGTACGTATTCAGCGGCTCCAACATTTCCTTCTTGGGCGATAATGGTGTCTCAAGGGTTTTTCGAATAATTTCTTCCGGAATGACATATTTATCCATAGTATATTGATACCTCCTATAACTTCTTTATAATATCCCCTATTATTGACGCTTCTTTAATAAGCGTCAACTTCCGTACACGCTTTCTGTTTTTGTTTTATGCTTTCTGATTTCTTTTTTAAAGTACCCCGCAAACCATTCAGAAGATCCTTTCAGCTCGGCAAAAAGACGGGTACCGCTTATAGTTTGACTTACAGCAAGCTTAGTCACATCATTCGAATTTATTTCTGCGGCATCCCAGAAACTCTTAAATTTATTTTGCATCAGAATATTAGCGATTTCTCCCGCATAATCCACTTGATGCAGCAACAGATGCAAACAAATAAAATCTGCGGCAGTAAATGTTAAAACGATAGAACCGTTTTCTGATATAGGACGAAGTAATCCGGTACTCTTGCCAAGATCATCAGCTATCTCTTTACTCACCATCCAATCTTCTGGAGTATTATTCCAATCTTCCTGATGCTGATTGCGTTCTTGAATGCGCGCGAGCTTCCCAAGACAAATTATGCTATGAAGCATAGTCCGTAAAAAATCAAAGTCATCTTCATTGAACGCAACAGTTACGGAGCCATCATCGTTAAGTCTCTTGTAATGTGCTTTCTCAAACGGCCAATACTTCAATGCCGTCTTCTCCCATTTAACAACATCTTCCCTTGTTATATCTTCGGTTATATTATTCACCGATATATACCTCCTTGTTAAGTTTACTTTCCATTCCTTATAGCACAGAAAGGAAGTCTTTACAAGAAAAAGCCAGTCGGGCTCGACTGGCCTAGAACTCATTAATACGCTATACGATTTCAGCATCTTGCAAGCGACCTTCAAGGACTGCTATAACATTTTCTGCCACTTTAATAGAAACCGCTTCATCATTTTCCTGCGTACGATCCCCCATGTGCGGCGCGAGAATGATATTTTTACCTCGAGAAGCCATCATTTGCAATCTTGAGAAAAACGGAAGTTTGAAAGGCGGCTCTTCCGAATATACATCAAGCGCTAATCCCGCGAGCCGTCCTTCTTCCATCATATCTGCAAGCGCGTCTTCATCTACCACCGCGCCTCTGCCAACGTTGACAAAAAAACTGCCGGGTTTCATGTGACTAAGTATTTCCCATGAAATCATCTTTTCGTTGCCACCATCTCCTTTTTCGTACGCAAGACAACATACCACTGCGTCGCTCTCTTCCATTAAATATTCAATAGTATGACTAAGCGGCATTACGCATTCTCCCATAACCTTGCGCACTTCTGGACGGAATGTTCGATTCCACCCCACTAACTTTACTCCCCAACTATGTAATCGCCGGGCAAGATGCCTCCCGAGATGACCAAGACCGATAATACCTACTCGCATCCCTGCAATATTCCTCCCGGGTATTCTCATATCCTGCCACGGAATATCCAATCGATGCCTTAAGAGATACGATGTTGGAACAATATTCCGCGTAAGCGCAAGCAAATATGTGAGAGCAAGATCGCCAGTCGGCTTTGCATTGATAGACGCGACGCGCGTTACTACGATACTGCGTTCCTTCGCAGCATCAATGTCAACCGTATCCACGCCTGTAGCGCTCCGCGTTATCATTTTTAGATTCGGGAACATACTCATCTCTGATGCCCCGAAAAAAGAATCGCTCACGACAATCACAGAAATACGCTCCCTGTCCCGTTGATCAACATGACTGTATTCGCTGACGCGCAAAATATCATAATTCTTCTCTTCCAGCATGCGCATTGCGGTTTCGCTTTTCTTCATGCGTTTTGCCACAACAACTATAACCGGATTTGGATTCATTTCATGCCCTCCTTTGTTCGAAAAATTCTAAAAGAACTGTTTATATGCCTCACAGCATACCAAAAATCCTCTTATTGAGCAAGGAGATTTTTAATAAAACAAAAACAAAAAGAAATTTTACGCATCGCGTTTCTTAAGCAGTTCTTCCGCAAGCATAAAGTCAGTAGCAGTATCAATATCTATTGCCTCTTCTTTAGGAATTATATGATAACGAATGCGCTTCCCCGCCATCTCTTTATTTTCTACAAGCGTTTTCCAGCGAAGCGCAATAACGTCTACATGCTGAAATGCTTCGGGAAATGACTGGCGAGGCATATTATGCGCATCTTTCATTCCCGTATATTCTTCGGATAAAAACGGTTCAATATAATCGCCGTGTATACGCCATAGTTTATAGGGATGTTTGCTTACTTTTGTAATTGTACGAGACGAATCAGCAGATGGATCATCAATAAGAAGCTGAATACACGCATCAATATGTTCTGGAGTGCAAAGCGGGGTAGTTGGCGGAAGACGTAAAATAATATCTGCCTGAAAATTCTCATTTTCTTTCATCCAGACGGCCGCGTAATGCAAAAAATCAAAATCAGGAACTGAATCCTCAGCTAAATGCGAGGGTCGTATAAATGGAACTTCCGCGCCGTATTTTTTACCGATCTCTGCGTATTCTGCTGAATCAGTAGAAAGAATGAGGCGAGTTACATATTTTGATTTTTTTGCCGCTTCAATAATCCACGCCATCAAGGGTTTTCCTGCCAAATCCCGTATGTTTTTATGCGGGATGCTTTTTGAGCCGGAGCGAGCGCCGACTATCCCTAAAACTTTTGGATGAGATTGAATCATCATGTCTGCAACAACGGAATTACGTCGCGAAGATCGCGCAGAACCGGAAACGGCTGCTCATTGCCCCATCCGTTTGTTTCGTTAGAAAAACCGATGAAGGCGCATCCCGCACTTTCTGCCGCACGCACATCAATATCACTATCCCCTATCAAAACCATATCGCGGGCATCTGTTTTTTCTTTTGCAATAATTTTTTTAAAATTTCCCTCTTTTGAATGTATAATCCCCTCATCTCCTGCTTCCGATCTTCCGTAAATTACTTTAAAATATTTCACGATGCCCAAACGATCTATAAGCCGCATAAGCGCTCTCTCCGGCGTCCCCGAGTTAATATACAACGGATATGTTTGCGCAAGTGTCGGAAGCGTTGCTTCCACGCCCGGCATAAAACCGTTTTGCACGATTGCGTCTTCTACTCTTCGGCCATACTCATCGGCATATTGCGTCACAAGCGGCTCAATAGTATGTTCCGGCGCATTCATTTCACGCAAAATCGCGCGGAAAATAGTATAGCGTGATTCCTGTTTAAGCATCGGGTTCACTTTTTGAAGTGCGGCATGTGCTTCCTGGTTTTCTTTTGGAAAAAAAGAAAACCACGCCTCATGCTTCAGCTTGGTTGAATCTACAATCACGCCGTCAAAATCGAATACAATGACTTTGATCATGCCTGTAGAGTAAAGAATAAACGAAGGAATGTCAAACTGACTTACCTGTTGCGGCGGATAACTACCACATAACATGATCGTCGGTGATCACGCTGTCTTCTTCAATGTCTTTTTTGAGCGTTTTGCCCAGCACTTTCTGGAGGTCATAGGGCTTAATGCCATAGCCCGGACTCTTGAACGTAAGCATATCAGCGGTTATCGGGGTACCCGCCTTAATTGGGATGCGCGACACAAGACTTTTTCCGTGTTTGTTACGCACCTGTTCTTCCTCGGGAAGATACCCTTTTCTGGGAATGCCCCATGCCGATTCTATCCTGCGCGCGCTTTCAACCATCTTCCTGAATTCGTCCGGCTCAATACTAACCGTGCCGTGGTCGGGCCCCGGCAATCTTTTATCAATGGTTATATGGCGCTCAACAGTTTTCGCGCCCATGGATACTGCCGCGATGGAAGGAAGAATATCTCCTTCATGCCCGGAATAACCAATAGGAATGGGCCGGTATCTCTTCTTCAGAAAAGGAATCGTTGCAAGATTTAATTTGTCGTCAGGCGTAGGATAAGCGGTCACGCAGTGGTTAATAATTAATTGGTTATTGTATTGCAAAATTGTTTTTACCGCATTGTCCAACTCTTCAATCGTTACCATGCCGGAAGAAAGAAAAATCGGTTTGCCTTTACGCGAAACATATTCTAAAAGCGGCGTGTTCGTCACGTCAAATGACGCAATTTTGTACATATCAACGCCAACATCTTCCAAAAAATCAACGCTTTTAGGATCAAACGGTGTCGCAAAAAAAGGAACGCCGAACGCCTCCGAATATCCTTTTAATTTAAGAAATTCCTCTTTTGAAAGCTCCAGTGATTTCCGGTATTCGCCGTATGTCTTTCCTAAGACTTCATCTTTTGTCTGGGGCTTATTAAGCATCTCGCGCGCAAACACGTCCTGCACTGATCGCTTCTGTAATTTTACGGCATTTGCGCCCGCTTTCACCGCTTCTTCAATGGTCCGTTTTGCTAAATGATAGTCGCCGTTATGATTATTGCCTATTTCCGCAATAAAAAATACAGGCGCGCCTTCACCCACATAGGTATTTCCTATCTTGATGCGCGACGATACCTTTTTGAGCAAATCTTCCATTTTTTTATAGTATAGCGCAACAACATCTTAATCAACGCAAGATATTAGCAGACAATAAATTGCAAAAGCAATCAACTATGTGCAAAACCCGACCTTGCACAAAAAAATTATTCGCGAAGAGCAACATTGTTCTCAATCAGTTCACAAATAATATGACTGATGGTCATCTGTACCTCCTGAATCCTCGCGGTTGATTCTACCGGCACATTCACGTGGTAATCAACGATGTCTTTCATATTCCCTCCCTCTCTGCCGGTGAATCCAATTGTTACAAGCCCTTTTGATTTTGCGACCTCTAGGGCACGCACGATGTTTAGCGATTTCCCGCTTGTTGATATCCCCCATGCAATATCTCCCGGGCTTCCCAGCGCTTCAATCTGACGCGAAAAAATATTTTCAAAGGAACTGTCATTCCCTATTGATGTAAGAATTGAAGTATCAGTAGTCAACGCAATCGCAGGAAGCGCTTTGCGATCTTTCGCGTAGCGGTTTATGAATTCTGCCGCAATGTGCTGGGCATCCGCAGCGCTCCCGCCGTTGCCGAAAATAAGGATTTTCCCGCCCGAAGCAAACGACTCGCGAATGCGATCAATTACTTTTCTAACTACCTGCACACGAGCCGAATCTGCTGCAAATGCAATCTTCACTTCTCCGCTTTCTTTTAATTTTAAAATGATTTCTTCTCTCATATCATCCAGCGTACTAAGAAAGATTAATGACGGCAAGACGCAAAATGGTCATCGTAGGTTTACGTAAACCAACTATTGTCCTCGTCTGATGGTGGAATTCATCAAGACCCCAATAAAGAACCCGGTCTTTCTGATGATAAGGGAAAAGAAGAGGATTATTATTCGACACCTCTCCGGTAGGCTCCTTCAAAATAAGATGATGGTTCACGTTATAAAAAATTGAATTCGCCTTACCGCATCTATAAATATGATGAAAATAATTTTCAATATGTTCTTTCTTCATCTCTCCAAAAGAGCGGAAATTAAAACTCATATGGAAAAACCTAGCTGGAAGCAAGTGAGATTGATCAGGTGTCAGCAAATATACGGTATTTATTTGGTCAAAATCTTTTATTTCATGGGGGTAAATAATTTTTTTATCCGTATAAGTAATAAATTGATATGCGGCATGTCCCAGCATCTCAGGGAGATCAATGATAACATATCGGGCGATTGGAAATTTTCTAAAACAAAAAATAGCAAATCCGCCTGCGCCTGCGCCGATTTCAAAAATATTCATCGGCTCTTGGGGCATAAAACGCTTGCTTTTCAATTCAAGAAATTTAAGGTACCAAAAATAGCGCGACGAGGGAAAAGTTGCTGCGATATCGAGAGAATGTATAAAATCCTGGTATTCTTTATAAACACCACGCGACCACAAAAAATACAAAGCTCGCACATTCTCATCATGCCACTCACCAAACAATGCGCGTTTCATGCGCGCATACCGAGCCTGCAGGCGCAAAAGGAAAAAACGAATATAATCAAATAAAAAAAATGTCCGTCTGTCAGCAAACCCGAATGTGTCATTGCCTTCTTGCCCGCGAACTTTCTTCTTAATACGAGATAACCAGTCCGCTCCAGATACATCGAATTGATAAAGAGGAATTCGATTTTGCCAAAAATAAGATAGCTTTTTTGATTGCGGGCATATTGTAAGATACGCTTTCAATTTTGCAAATCTCGGATCCATACTACGAAACAGATAACGCTTTCATAATTTCCCGAAAGATTCCTCTTTTCCCACTCCATGCAAACAATGCCCAATTGGGCAACTGCAATAATTTTCTATGGAGAGGCACCATGCGCGAAGTAAGTACCCACCATCCTATCATACCTACATAGCGAGTATATGCGAAAGGCACATAATACATCTTTCCGATTTGCTGACCCGCATAACGTACGCGCGAAGACACTCTGTTGTATTGTTTGAGAAATACGCGCTCTGGCACTGAGAAAAACGGGGTTGCGAGTGCGATTTCTGCCATGACTACTCTATCCCAACGTAAGCAACGCGGCGCTGGGCGCGAAAAAATTTTCCGTAAAAAAGGCGTGCGGAAAAGTCCATACAAATAAATATGGAGAGGCGCATCAAAAAGAATTTTTTTATGGACTGCGAGATGATTCTGACACGTACAATCAAGATCGTTTTGCAGAATAATCCTGTCTTTGGGCGAACCGTCATCATAAAATCGGTCAAACGAACCCATCGCAACATGATACTGAGGATTTTTTTCAAGCGGTTCAATCAACTTTTCAATAAAATGCGGCTCCCAGATATCATCGTCAGAGGCAAGCATAAAATATTTTCCTTTCGCCGCTCTTAACACAAAATAAATATTTGCGAGCTGGCCCTGATTTTTTTCATGGCGAATATAGCGGATACGATTATCCCTATCCGCATATTCCTTACAGATGAGAGATGTTTCATCTATTGAACCGTCATCAGCGATGATCAATTCAAAATGCGGATAGGTCTGCACTAAAAGCGAACCTATCGCGCGCCTAAACCACGCTTCGCGCGGCGAGACGTTATAGACAGGCAGACCGATTGTTACTAAAGCGTCTTTCATATACATTTTGTATGATATATTCTTTCGGACATCGTTTTTAGTTGACATAAACCACTATCAAAGGTATAATAGCATAAATTGAAAATTGAATACCATTGTAAATCGCATTCAAAAAGAAATATGGAGGTAAAAAGTGGAAACACAAGAAATATTATTTGAGCAGGATGCCAAGTATTTTATCGATCTGCACAAAGCGACGCTCCTTGCGTCATATGACAACATACCAAAAGCAGCAGATGTAATCTATGTCTTCGGAAGAACAGAAAGCGACAGCGAAGAAGTGCTATCATTCTGTAATTTTCTCTACCAATTAGGATCATATAATAACATCCTGATCCCCGGGGGAGAAAAAGGATTTCACGGATTTGCAGGATTTCAAGAGTGGAAAAATAAATTAATACACTATGGCATACCGGAAGAAAAAATCATGAAAACCACGCCCACTCGTCATACGCATGAGGAAGCGGAATTCATCATCAAAGAAACAAAAAGGCGGGAATGGAAAACAATTATCTTTATCGCTCATGCCCACCAGATCCTTCGCTGTTTCCTGGACCTTGTTAATTCTTTTCAGAACGAATATAGCAACAAAGAAGGTGCCTATCATGATTTCGTATGGCTACACGCTGCATGCCCTCGTAATACCGACTGGCGGAGAATCGTATACGGGAACCAAGGAGAAAAGAAGATGCTCCGTCAAGATCATATATATGAAGAATTGATCCGAATCCCAAAATACCAAGCAAAGGGAGATCTCGCATCATTTTCTGACTTTTTTAAATACCTCACAACAAGGGAAACGAAGAAATAGGAGGGAAGACAATTGAAAAAAAATCAGACAATGATAGAAACACTTGGCTGGATAGCATTAATCGCGGCTATACTTTTGTGGTTTGCATTTATTGATCAAATACGTTTAAATCTGGAAGGTCAAAAAGGATCGCTGATCATACCGATAGTGGTTGTAGTAAACTGTTTATTATGGACAGCATTTGGAATAGGGAAAAGAAATTGGCAACTTGTTGCCGCTAATGCTCTTGGAATAGTCATAGGCGCGGTAACAGCGTTTACAGCAATATGAAATTTCAAAGAGGGCCAAAAGCCTTCTTTTTATATTTCCCGAAACTTCTTGCCTTCCTCGGTTTCAAAAAACTTTTTGTACCATTTATCTCCATAGTAGATATCATTATGGGGATTATGATCTTTCTCATGTTCAAAACGGCTCCACATTTCAAATAATGCTTCTCTCATTGTGCGCGACGGATGGAAACCGAATGTCTCTTTGAACAATGACGTGTCCACTTTGTAATTGCGCGCAATACCGTACGATTTTACATCAAGCGAAATATCAATTCCTTTTTCTTTTTTAAGCGTATCGCGCACGAATCGCGCGAGCTCGCCGATATTCCAATTTTGGTCCGCAATATTAAAAATTTTCCCTCCAATTTTCTCTGCTGGCAATTCAAGCGCTTTAATATAAATGTTCACAACATCCGCAATGTCAATCATCGGCCGCCATATTTCTCCTCCCGCATCAATCGTAAGACATTTTTTATAAAATGCGTCTTTCGCAAACGAATTCAAAACTAAATCGTAGCGCATGCGAGGAGAGGAGCCATACAGCGTTCCCTTTCGTAAAATAATCGGATGGAATGAGGAATCGACAAGACCGAGAAGCGCCTGCTCTCCACATCGTTTTGTAAGCGAATAGGCAGAAATGGGATTTACCTCTTCTGTTTCCTTATATAAGGGCGGCTCAAGCGGCGTATGGAATGTAAAATACACAGAACATGTTGAAGCATATAGAAAACGCTCTACTCCTTTTTTCTTCGCGGTACTCGCAAGACGCTCCGCAACGATATGATTAAGCATATCAGTAAGGCGCGGATCATATTGCGCGGTGGGTTCCGTCGAAAACCCCGCTAAATGGATTACTGCAAAAATACCATCAAACAGCGAATCACCTATATCTCGCATATCTCCTTTTATCAATTCAATCCGATTACTTACAGGTGCAAGCGGTGAAGCTCCAAATATAAGCGCATCAACGACGCGCACTGCATATCCGCGTGCAAGCAAAGCCGGAACGAGCGCGCTTCCGACATAGCCCGCGCCTCCGGTAACCAAAATACGCTTTTTTTCATCTTGCGCCATATATTATATAATTCGCTCTTTTCCTATAGGAATAATAAATTTCCCTCCGTGCGACAAAAAGTCTTTTTCATCCTTCAAAATCGAATCCTTATAATTCCATGCGAGCATAAAATAGTAATCAGGAGGATTGGCGCGCGCTTCTTGTAAATCTCGGACCGGAATATGCATACCGGGAGTAAAAAGTCCGATTTTAGACGGCAGTCGTTCTGTCACGGAAGAAAGCGTTTCAGCCCCAATGCCAAAATAATTCAAGAGCGTATTCCCTTTTGCGGGGGCACCGTATCCTGCAATTGTCTTTTCTTCTTTTTTAAGCTGCCTGCACACCCCGACAACTTCTTTTTTGAGTTCGGTAATGCGTTCTGCAAGCGCATGATACGTTTCTATCTTATCACATCTCATTTCTTTTTCTTTTTTAAGAAGTTCCGCAATCCGGGAGTTCACAGTATACGCCCCCTTTCTTGCTGCATATACACGAATAGAATTCCCTTGCACAGGAAATAGTTTTGCGTCGATAATTTCCATCCCGAACTTCCCAAAAAGCTTCGTGAGGGGCGCGAGCGCAAGATACGACAAATGTTCGTGATAAATCGTGTCAAACGAAAGGTTCTCAAGCATATCGAGCAAATAGGGCGCTTCGAAAATAAATACGCCCCGCTCTCCGAGAAGAGATTTTACTCCTTTCACTAGATCATGGTGGTCATCAATATGAGCAACAACGTTATTGCCTATGACAACGTCCGCATTCCCGCGGTTGGCAACAATACGCTTTGCAAGCGCCTCGCTGAAAAATTCAGACAATGTTTCAATCCCCCGCTCATTCGCCACGCGCGCAATATTCTCTGCAGGATCAATACCTAACACGCGCACGCCTTTTGCCTTCATTGCGCGTAAAAGAATTCCGTCATTGCTTCCGATTTCAACCGCAAAATTATCGGAAGAATCAATAAACCGGTCGTACACTTCTTCCACATAATCCTCGAAATGTTTTGAAAGCGTAGGCATGGCGGACGAAAAATAAACATAATCACGAAACATAACTTCGGGACTCACGACATCAACTAATTGAACCAAATTGCAATCAGTGCAGAAAAAGACGCGGAGCGGATAACGTGGCTCGGATTTTAATAAATCTTCTTTGGAAAGAAATGCATTTGCAAGCGGATGCGTGCCAAGATCAAGAAATTGTAGGAGATTTTCTCCCTTACACATTCTGCATTGTGTATTTTGTTTTATTGTCTCTTTAGGCATATGTATTTTTCTTCTTTTGCGCAACAAGGGCTTCAATTTCATCCGCGGCTTTTTCTGCCGCAGATTGCTCAAGCCCGTGCGGCCGTATAAAACGGTTCATAAAAGAGACCCTATCTTCTTTGTGAACATCTTCATTATTCAATAATGGAGTGAGCGCTGCAATAAACTCCTCATCGTTTGCGACGCACGAAAGCGCGTCTGCTTCTGCCATATGCAAAAAATGTTTTACTTGGCTTTGTGTGCGCGCATAATAGTCGGTCATATATGAAATCACGGGAAGGCCGTTAATAATCGCATCGATCATACCGCTTGTGTTAATGCCGACAGCCGCTTTTGCATAATGCATTGCATCATAAAAAGCGTCCCGAGCAGATTGCGTTTCGGGCAGTCCGGCTTTTTGCACTTTTATGCCCTCTGCTTCTATATTTTGATACACTGCCGTATTGGCAGGATGCGGCCGAACAAGAATATTCATCTTTTGCAAGCGGATATCATTCGCACTGTCCAAAAGGGCGCGAAGCTTTTGAATAAGCCAAACTTCGTCTTTCGCAATATTTTTTGATGAACCAAGATACAGCAAAAATGGATGCGAGGCATCAAAACCAAACTGCGCGCAAAACGCCCCGCGCGACACACTCGGCCGTAAAAGAGAAAACCACTGGTCAAAAAAAGGAGCACCAATGATACGCACATTTTTTTCTGGAATCCTGTGATAGCGTACTGCCTCATCCGCATGAGCATCATTCCACGCAAGCACTCTATCGGGGACAATATGGATAATTCCTTTTGTTGTAAGATTATCCCACGATACAACTACGAGCGCGGTAGGAATGCCTAATGCGCGTCCCGCTTTTGCGTATTCAATATCTGCAGGAGAATTCCTCATATTGCCCGGGGATACGATAATCGCGTCGGGATCATACATTTTTATGTTATCTACAATCCGAGAATCGGGAGGCGTTATGTTCTCAATCTGTTGAAGCGCCCAGCCAACAAAAGCGCTGGCTACAACACGATTCACAATCGAATAGCGGTTCTGCAGAAACGGACGGAGCCACCTCCGGGTATAACGTGCCCAGCGCAAACGGTAAAAATCCGACTGCGCATCCATGAATAAATAATTCCTGTAACTTCGTATTTCTCGCGCGGGAAATAAAATATATCGCCAGAAATCTTTCCTGCTTTCCACCGCATCATACGAAAAACGCGGAATCTCTTTTTTGACCTTTTCAAAACGGGACAGATTCACATCTCTGCTTCGCCGTTTATCAAAAAACATGCGGACATCATGCCCTCTCCGCGAAAACGCCTCCACAATACTCCGATAATAATGAAATTGCGCGGCCCGCTGGATTACGAAAAGAATTTTCATACAAATAATTTTCTTATACCTTTCCCCATCGCAAACACAACAGGAAATTCTTTGATAATTCTATAACGTAATTTCCATAAAAACCGGGGATATACAGTGCATGCCGCTTTCAGTTTCCGTTGTACGGGAATATGTTCGGAAGCCGTGAACCGACGAAATACTTCCCATGCATATCGGGTATATGCTTTTTGTCCGTAATATGGCGTTGCTAATGAATCGCCCGCATAACGATCCGATGTTGACTGCCGGTATGTTGTCTTTACATAAAGCTTTTCGGGGATGGAACAAAAACGCGTAGCAAGCGCGATTTCCGCCATCACTACGCGATCATGACGGATAGATAGGGGAGAATGTTTTGTCAGCATATCTTTTAGAAGAGCGACGTTAAAAAGACCGCATACAAAATATTGAAACGGATTGCCAGGGACAACTGTTTTATAAAACATATCATACTGACTGAAACGCGCTACATCATTTTTCCCTTCAAAAAGAAAATCTTGGTAGACCGCACCATCTTCATAGACACGCGCAAAAGAACTCATCGCGACTCCACATTTCGGATGTTGCTCTAATGCAAAGACAAGGCGTTCAATAAATGCAGGCGCCCACCAATCATCATGCGCGCCCCACATAAAAAATTCGCCTTTTGACTTTTCCACAACAGAACTAAAATTTTCCGCTACTCCCGTATTGGTACGTTGTCGAATATAGATAATGCGATCATCTCTTTTTGCATACGCTTCGCATATTGCTTTCGTAGTATCCACGGATGCATTATCAGAAATAATAAGTTCTATATTCTGATACGTTTGCCCGAGCAGCGAATCAAGCGCGCGTGCAAGAGCTCGCTCCCCGTTATAGACAGGCAGTCCGATACTTACCAATTTTTTTTGATGGAACATCATATATTTACGCTATTCTTTTTAGAAAGCCGTCGGGGCATGACGCAACTAACAATCTGTCACTTATTTCCGTGTCGCTTATAAAGCGCTTGTCCTCGCGCAAGAATTCCTTCACTGCAGTTCTCGGATTATTCCCCTTTCCCCATGGACGATTCAAAACAGTACCTCTCGGCTGATCTTCGATACCGGTATCTTCAACAACACAGTAGCTTCCAACGCTTACAAGCGGCGCGTATGCGCGAAGTTCGGCAAGAACGTGATCATGAGTGTGATCGCTATCAAGACGGACAAGCACCCTCTTTTTATTCTTTATCATCCCGACAACTTTTTTTATAATTTCATTATTCGTACTTGACCCTTCAAGCATTGTCATTTTTTTAGACAAAGGATGCGCAAGAATTGCTTTTTTATTATGCGGACGAATATCAATATCTATCCCTATAACATCTCCCCTGTCTATTGCACCGCACATCTCAAGAAGAGCAAGGAGTGAAGCACTTAAGAGAATGGAACCTCCCCACGCGATTCCTGTTTCAATAATACAATCGGGCTTGACCTCCCATACAATTTCTTGGAATGCATGGATTTCCGTGGGAGTTTGGATAATCGGCATTCCAAGCCAAAAAAGATTATAGGGATATTTTGCTTTTATGAGTTCGCCGTGAAGAACCCTTAAAGCCCGCTGGAGGGCCTTCTTATCTCGATACGTATTCGCTCGTTTCTTTATTTCATAACGAAACTGTTCTAATGGATCTTGCTGGTGCATAAATGAATTACCATACAATTACTTTTACTTTATCACTCAATTGTTCGGGAATTGCTCTCACGATGTCCTTAAAATTTACCGCGGCTACGATAATCACCGCATCATCCATAACGCCCACATTGCATCCTTCGGGAGATAAGATTTTTTTGCCCTTCAGGGTTCTCCCCACCAATCGAACATTGGAATCAACAACATCAACGTCAGCAATGCCAAAATCAAAATGATGTATTATCCGCATTGCCATGATGCCGAGACCGCGAATGATTACTCTTTTTTGCAGATTCTTCTTAATATAGTCCAATACCCGATGGAAGTCGCCTTCAGATTTTACGATATAAGCACGAAGAGCTTTATATGATGTATCATATATATACTGTTCATATATGCCACCGCTATTGTTTTTAAGACAATAAAGAATCACCTCCGGGTAAAAAAGCCCGGGCCGCACTTCACGCTTGTCTCTCACGCACCGTATTACGGAAAGATGCTTATTCTTAACAAAATTCTGTATAGAAGTTTTTGAAAAATGATTTATATGCTCTAAATCAAACCAGTTATACGGACCGCAATATTGCTCAAGATAACCCTCAACATCGGGAGTAGCCAATAATAATACGCCATCATCCTTGAGATGGCTTAAAAGCTTTGCTAATACGGCATCTCCGTCCACAATATGTTCAAAGGTATGAGTTGAGATAATGACATCAAATTTCTTTCCGGGTTCCAAATCCACATCCACGTCATACGTCACTACGCTAGTAAAACCTTTTTCAACAAGCATATTTTTCATAAGTAGATCACCTGATCCAAAATCAAGAATAGAAACATTCCGATCCAACGGACCTAAAAAATTGAAAATTTTTTCAAAATATTGCCTATCTAATGGTTGGGCATCTATCGCTCTTTTCTTATGTTTATTTAAAGTTTCGTAATATGCTTGGTAATCTTCCTGGGTATTCTCGCTATCGCTAAAAATAAATCCGCACCGTTCGCATTGCACAATTTTTTGTTTTCCTTTTAGTGGATACGGCGAAGGTACCGTTACCGAAGAATCAAAAAGTTCTATTTTATTATTACTCTTACATACAATACAATTTCTCATACATATTCCTCTTATTTCATTAATGCGCTCCACAAAGAAAGCAGTGCATCATCGGGAAAAAAGGAACTATATTGATGCACCGTACCTTTTGTTTTTGACTTCCAGTTGGCGGAAACGGCAACCTCTTTTATCTTCTCTGCCGCAACTTCTCTCTCTCTGTCATTTTTTGCATCACAGTAAGCAGTAAAAACTTCTCCATGAGAACCTAAGGCTTCTAAAAAAATATCTTTCGGCGTTATATCTTCACTTTTTTTGTTTATGTCCCATTTTTTAACGGTTTTGGGAATATTCATCACTTCATCAAGGATTACTTCCCATTCCTGCGCCATCTTTTCTAATGAAAACGTCTGCATTGCGTATTGTTTTGCATTTTTTGATAATACATCTCTTAATTGCGCGTTATGATACAAATTTTGTAACGCATCCGCATACTCATCCGTATTCTTTGCGACCACGCCCGTGATTCCGTCTTCCACCATATACCTCTCCATAGGATTCGAAAGAACAACAGGAACGACACCCGCAGCCATCACCTCCTGCAGTACTTGATCGCATGAACCATAGTGATGCGGAGCAAGCGGATATCCAAAAATATCGAATGTTGCGAGATGTCCCCATTTTTCTTCTTCTGACACAAAACCAGTAAAATGAAATTTATTCCCGATGCCGCGGCGCTCTGCCTCGCCTTGGAACAACGCGCCGTTTGGACCTCCAACAACAACAAATTTTACATTCGGTATGCGAACCTTATCGCATATATCCAAAAAATCCGGATGCATCTTTGCGTAATCAACATTGCCGATATAGCCGACGATAAATCCCGAATGTTTATTGCGTTCAATCGAAAGAACGCGGTCCACCCCGCCAGTAGACCATACGTAACGCAAATATTTCTTACGTTCGTCAGAAAGACGTTCTACCTCTGCAACTTCGCGACTTAATGGCGTCGTAAAAACAAATACATCAGGATACATAAGAGCCTTTGCAGTAAAATTATTAGGAGGAGGAAAACCAGAAATATGACTCCAAAAAATAATACGGCTCGGAGGCAATTTCTCGCGTACCAAAAAATCATATAAAAGCGGATGATTCCACCAATGGACAAGCACTATATCGGAGGCGGCTATCAGGCCGAGTATTTCAGATTTTTTCTTTGACATATTGTCATGCAACGCAAACCCCGCTTCTTTTGCGACCACAAGAGCGTGGTGATTTGCGTAGTCAAGACAAACTACTCTATGGATAGCAAGGGGATTATTTCTCATTTTCGAAAGATACGGCAAAATAACTGCCCCGACACCGGCGCCAAAATGCGGGGTGATATGAAGTATTTTTTTTGTTGAAGTTCTCTGCATACTCTATTAAAACGTTATAATGTCACCCTGGTACCCTATTCGCGAAAGCATATCTTTAATTGGTTTTATATGCGCAACCGCACTAATGACCATCATAGAATCAGGTGGGGCTTTTTTCAAAATAGAAACATCCTGTATTTTTCTACCGTGAACCGAATAATATTTCTGCTTGTTCAAACTCACATCAATAAGACCTGCGATATTGCATTTTTTCAAACCGGCCAATTCA
>JACQLG010000043.1 GCA_016204155.1 Candidatus Niyogiibacteriota bacterium
GTATTTTTTTTAACGAACAATCTGTATTATATTATAAAATCTGTTATATATCAAACGACTCCCCGAGATGCGGAGCATAGGCGTGTATCCCCATATAATCGCGGATACGCTGGACAAAAAAGAGCGACGCATCCGGCTCGCCGTGCACCGCAAATACCTTTTCAAGAGAATTATATGAATCATGGACAAATTCCATAAGGCCGTCCTGATCAGGATGCGCAGAATATCCCTGGATGCGCACCACTTGAGCACGAACCGGAACAGTATTGCCGAAAATATCAACCTCTTTTGCGCCATCCTGAATCTTCCTGCCGAGGGAACCTGCCGCCTGATACCCGACAAGCAATAATATTGAATTGGGATCGGGAAGATAGCGCCGTTCATGATGAAGAATGCGTCCGCCCGTTGACATCCCTGAACCTGCAATAATAATTTTCGGCGGAGATACATCATTAATAGCTTTTGATTCCTCGGTTGCAAGCGTGAATGTAAGCATAGAAAACTTAAATATCTTATCTCCCGAGTCAATAATATATCGCGCCTTCTTATTGAAATAGTGGTCATATTTTCGGTATATCTCTGTTATACGAATAGCCAAAGGAGAATCCAAAAATACAGGCACGTGCGGTACCCGGCCGTTCTCAATCAAATCATGCAACTCAAAAAGGATTTCTTGGGTGCGCTCAAGAGAAAATGCAGGGATCATCAAAACGCCTTTCTTCTTTACTGTTTCTTCAATCGCGCGCTCAAGTTTTATTTTACGGTCGCCATGCATTTCATGCGAACGGTTTCCATACGTTGTTTCTACTACAAGGATATTCGCATCGGTGACTTTTGCGGGCGGAGGCAAAAGAGGTATTGGAGGATTTCCAAGATCGCCGCTAAAAACGATTTTTTGGGGAACGCCATCTTTGTCTTTAAATAATATTTCTATCATCGCGGAACCAAGCACATGACCAGCGTCCAAAAGGCGCACATGAAAATCGTCTAGCCGGAACTCATGTCCGTATTCATGCGTCTCCCAATTGGCAAGCGCTCGATCAACATGATCCTGGCTAAATAAAACCGGACCCTCTTCCCGCTCTGCTTCTTTAATCATAAGAGACAAAGAGTCGGCAAGCATGATGGCCGCAAGGTCTTTTGTGGGAGGCGTTGAATAAACTTTTCCCTTAAATCCATCTTTAAATAATTTCGGAATGCGGCCGGTATGGTCGGTATGGGCATGCGTTACGACAACGCCCGTGATCTTTGCAGGATCAAACGGAAATGGTTCGTGGTTTTGCGCTTCACATACCTTCTGACATTGAAACAGCCCGCAATCCACAAGCAGTTTTGAAGTATCGGACTCAAGAAGATAACATGACCCTGAAATCTGCTGTGAAGCTCCATAAAAAGATAATTTCATACATGTATTGTAGCATTCTGCCTCGGCAATCACGACATCTTGCTTTTGGGGATGATTTTTGATACAATCAGAGAAATTGAAAACCAGGAGGCAAGCAAAAAATGGCTGGCGGTACTGACGATCCAAAAAAACACATTAAAATCCCCATAAGGAGTAGTATTTCTCATTTAGTAGGAGAAAAAGATCGTAAAGCTTTGGAGATGTTGGTTTCTGCGGCGAAACTGATTAATCCAATCTATGGCGAACAAATGAATCAAAATTTCACTGCAACAAACGGCGTTTTTGATAAATCTCAAAAACCATATTACTACCCCGATGATCTATCTGCCGAAGAATTAGAACAATATATTGAAGCGCATCCGGAACATAAAGAAGAGATGCTGAATCCTTTCTCAGTTGTACGAAGAAACGGAAATGCTTTGACAACAGTCCCGTATTCAGAAATCCATAGAAAGGAACTGACAAAAATACGCGATCTAATGGAAGGCGCTTCGGCATTCATAGAACATCGGCAAATGAAAAAATTCTTAAAGAGCAGATCTGATGCATTCGCTTCAAATGACTATAAAGAAAGCGAGATAGATTGGATACATGTCGTAGATGCTCCTATCGAACTCACAATCGGCCCTTACGAAAGCTATGGAGATAACATAATGGGCGTAAAGAGAGATTTTTTCTCCATACTTGGTCTTACTCTGGATAATGAGAACAAAAAAGTCAGCCGGTATCAAGACCTCGCATTAGAGTTTGATGCATATCTGGGAAAGAAGTACGGATACTCACCTTCAGGGAAAATAACTCCAATGGTTGTGATGGATGAAATATTTGCGGCAGGCTTTTATTATTATAGTTTCGTCCCGATGGCATACAACCTTCCGAATGATGCTGATATTCTCAAATCGGTCGGTTCAAAAAAAGTTTTTGTAAAAAACATAATGGATGCAAGATTCAATTTCTTGCTAAGACCAATTGCTGAACGCATCCTCAAGAAAGAAATGATGCGCACCTTTGATCCATGGCTATACTTTCTTTCTACTATAGGCCATGAATTATCCCATGGATTAGAATTCAATTTCAGCGGTTCTGATTTCAAAGAACTCGGCTCACCATTAGAAGAGGCGAAAGCAGATATTTTCGGCATGCTCTTCCTTTACTTTCTCTCTGAAAAGGGACTACTGGATAAGGAAGTGCCCGATTCTATTGCCGTTATTCACGCGATCGATGGTTTGCGCACATTGCGTTTTGATCTCGAAGAGGCGCACGCTGTTGGCAGTCTCATACAGTACCAATGGTTAAAGCAAGAAAGGGTTATCGGCTTTGACGGCACAACTTTGACATTCAAGCACGCGCCGCTCAAGAATGCGCTGGATAGTTTAGGTCATGAATTCTTTAAATTGTCGCAAGTACGGAATTACACCACGACAAGACAGTTTACAGATAAATGGGGCAACGTACTGAACGAACTAAAACCAATAATTGCTTGTCTTGCGGATATCCCAATAGATATAGATCCGATCTTTGATTGGTAAAATTAACGAAGGAGGCACAAAACATCGTGTCTCTTTTTTATATTTTTTCATATTTCAAAATTCGACTATACTTCCACGATCGTAGAAGTCTGGTCGAATTTTATTATCCATATTGTATTAACAGGCAGAAGGAAAATTCAATTTCCTCCTATCGCTTGCAATGCTTTTTCTTCAAGCATGAGGCGGAGAGGTTCTTCAATTTTTTTTATTTCCTCAACAGTTGTTTTCGTACGGGGCGAACCTTCCATAAACAACGAACAGCAATCATCATACGGCAACTTTGAAATATCATGCGTGCCGTACGCGCGCGCCATGTCAATAATTTCTTCCTTATCTGTTCCCGCAAGCGGGCGTAAAACAGGTAATGCGGCGATTTCTGAAATCGTTTCAATATTTTCTAAGGTTTGAGAAGCGACCTGCCCTACTGAATCTCCGGTCACCAGAGCATGCGCCTTTTTTTGTCTTGCGATATGCTCTGCAATCCAAAGCATCCACCGGCGATACATTACGATACGGAATTCGCTCGGAACTTTTATTGCCAGGAATTGCTGGATACCGCTGAATGGAATTTCTATAAGTTCAAGCTGTTTCGGGCTGTAGCGCGAAAGAATATCGCGGAGTTTATACACATTTTCCAATGCATCTTTTGATGTATAGGGATAACTATGGAAATGCAGAAGAATAGGAAGGCATCCTCGCTTCATCATGCGAAGGGCCGCAACAGGCGAATCAAATCCGTTTGAAAGAAGAACGACAACCTTTCCCGAAACGCCAACAGGCAAACCGCCCAATCCTTCAACGCGCTCACCTAAAAGATACGCCTTGTTTTCAACTACTTCTATAGCTAATACGATCTCCGGATTATCTAACGAAACCGGAAAACCTAACTCTTCATGAATCACTCTACCCACTTCCCGCTCAATTTCTTGAGAGGTAAAAGGATACTGTTTCTCTGCGCGCGAAGCTGTAACGCGAAACGATTTCTTCTCTTTTTTTACAAACATCTCCCGCGCCTTTACTTGCATTGACTGCATGTCAGCGCCTGTAACCCTCCCGAATTCAAAATGATGAATCCCGAAAACGTTCCCCAGCGCTTTCGTAATTTCTTCTTTCTTTTCTTCTGCATAATACAGAACCAATCTTCCTGAAATACGAACTATTTTCTCATACAAGCCTTCCGCCTGTTTTTTTATATTTAAAAGAAGCGCTTTCTCAAAGAAAGCGCGATTGTGCCCCTTTAACGCAATCTCTGCGTAATGAATTATAACACAATGTTCTTTTTCCATTCCATTTAGAACATTATATCTTCATCAGCTCTTTTGTAGGTATGGATTTCTTCGGGCGCAAACCAATGTTCAACTTCGTTACGCGCCTCATCAGCATTTCCTGAAGCATGGATAAGATTTTTTACCGCCCTTCCATCAACATTTGCCGCAGTAGGAGCATCGACTGAAAAATCTCCTCGAATAGTCCCCGGCAAGGCTTCAGCAGGATAGGTTGAACCGACAATCTTTCTTACTGTGCTGATGGCATGCATACCCTGGATAACCATT
This sequence comes from Candidatus Niyogiibacteriota bacterium, assembly GCA_016204155.1. Lineage (GTDB taxonomy): Bacteria > Patescibacteriota > Minisyncoccia > 1-14-0-10-42-19 > 1-14-0-10-42-19 > 1-14-0-10-46-36. Next base: position 4,488 of record JACQLG010000043.1, read on the forward strand.
GCTACTATGGGCCCCTCTGTAAGATAATTTTTAAGCCATCCTTTAGTTTGTTTTCCCATCTCAATATAATCACTCGTACCAAAATGCTTTGCTGCGTCAAGGCCCTGCGCCTTAAAAAATTCCGTCAGGCGCTCTCCGATTGAACGGAACCAGTCATCATGAGCGGGATAGTGCTTATCAATATGCTCCTGTGTCGGCCAAACCATCTTAAGCGCAATAATTTTCAGCCCGCGTTTTTCAATACGGGTAATAATTTCACCAATAAGCCCGCGCTTTACGCCGTCCGGCTTAATTAAAACCACTGTCTTTTCTTCTGACGGGTGAGCCATATATGTTCCCATCCTACTCAATTCGGCTCATTATTTCAAGCATCACTCGCGCCATACCTTTTCTCCGTCAGAAAATAAAACAATCATGCCTCCATCATCAGTGCGCAAAAATGAAATTCCCGCGTTTTGCAATTTATTCATTACCACTTCATGCGGATGGCCGTATTTATTTTCTTTTCCTGCAGAAATAACAGCAATCGCCGGAGAAACCGCCTGCAAAAACGCATCGCTTGTCGATGTTTTGGAACCATGATGCCCCACTTTTAATACATCGCATTCAAGATCGTCCTTTAATAACTTAAATTCTCCTGTCCGCTCAAGGTCTCCTGTCAGTAAAAAACATGTATCGCCATAGATGAGTTTTGCAACAACTGACATATCATTCGCATCTTCGGTTTTTTGTCCTTTGAAAGGATATATGACATCAAGCCAAATATTCTCGTCAAGAAAAATGCGCGTACCGCGAGAAATATGCGTATACGTTGCATTTTCTTTTTGGATTGCCTCTTGCCATGCATCAAATACACCTGTATCAGATGATGAATCAGAATCAAAAATGTATTCAACATCATATCGTGCTAATACATCAGGCAAACCGCCTATGTGGTCGGCGTCCGCATGCGTAGCAATCACTACATCAATGGACCGATCATAAAACGGCATCATTTTCCCAAGCTCTGATAAGACTTTTTTATTCGATCCGCCATCAATCAAAATTTGCTTATCGCCCGGAGTGTCAATAAGCATAGCGTCTCCTTGGCCAACATCCAGAAACGCAACCGTTAGCAGATTATTATCCGCCTGCAGCTCAAAACTTATATACCATACTAGAAACGCCATACTGAAAAGCGCTATAAGAAAATAGAGAGAAAGATGATGCCGTAAATGATGCATATTTTGCTTACTTTACTACAAAAAGAGAAATAAAAAAATCCCCGACAGGCGAGCCTGTGCGGGGTTTACTCTTTAACGTTGCCTCTTACATTGCGGAATATCCGCCATCAATATGGAGAATCTCCCCGTTCATATAGGCATTATTTGCAAGGAAATATATGGCATCCGCAATTTCTTCCGGCGCTGCTTTCCTCTGTGACGGGACACGGGTAATATAGCGCGCCCAGTATTTCTCTGTAAGTCCTTTTGTCATATCAGTATTAGTGATACCAGGAGCAACAGCATTCACCGTGATATCGAGTGGGCCATTTTTATGAAATGGCGCTTCATGAGCAAAGGTTTTCGTAATATGAGAAATAGCAGCCTTTGACGCGCCGTATGCCCAATTACCCACATCAGCAGAATTGGCAACTATCGAACTTACGTTGACGATTCTTCCGAATCCGGCGTCTCGCATAAATGGCAGAACTGCGTGGCACCAATATACAGTTCCCCAAAAGTTAATATCCATCATTTCTCTCAACTTGCCGAATGCGTCTATGGGGGTATTAACCAAAACACCATGGCTCCACATTACTCCGGCAGCATTAACCAACACATCAATTTTGCCGTAACGTTTTACGATGCGTTCAACTATTAACTGCACTTTCATATGCTTCCTCACATCGCAGTTAAACCATCCGATATCCGGAGGATTTTTCAATTCCTGATATAACGCATAAAGTTTCATACCAGTAGTACTAGAAGGAGGATCTATATAATCCACCATTATAGTGCTCGACCCTGCTTTATCAAAAAGCTTAACAGTCGCGCTTCCGATACCTCCTGCAGCGCCCGTTATGACGACTACCTTGCCATGAATTTCCTCAGTCTCCTTCATCACATATAACCTCCACTTTATATTTTAAATCTGCGCCCATCATACAACTTTTCTTGAAAAAATGCAAGAATATGGTAACATTATACAGGAGGTAAAAGGAATGTCTGAATACCGAGAACACAAAGAACAAATTAAAAAACTTGTAGAACATTTAAAAGAAACGGGTTTCCCCCAGCCGGTAGCGCGAGGCGAAATGGAATTAACCGAAAAACAGGAAATTCTGCTTCAAAAATTCTACAACAGAATTGATACGATATCGATATTATTTCATACTATAGAAAAGAGTGGTTATACTGATGCGGACGCAAAACAGATCATGGAAAAGAAAAAAGAAGTATATTCTATCCTGGAAGAAGCGGTCCTCACGGATCTTATGAAGCTGTACATGATTAGAGATTATTGCATCGCATACGGCGTTATTCCTATCCCTCAAACCGAATGGAACTTCTATAACGAAATTGAAGGAGGAGTCTATTGCTGGAACTGCGATATTCCCGCGCTCAAAAAAATGACGACCGCTCTTATCCCCCAGGAAGACGAAAGCGCGCCGCCTATCACTACAGTAAAAATAGGATTTTTCTGCAAGATATGCGATAAAGATATCCCCGGGACGCCGTTGCCGAAGAACCCCAATGAGAAATTACATTAAATAAAAAAATCCCGAATGCATCCTGCATTCGGGACATTTTTTATTAACGACTTTCTCGATTATGGGCAAATTGTGCGCGCAATTCTCCGCTCCGTAATTTTTGATGGAGTTCATGTATGTTTTTTGCCCCGACTCGTTCGAATTCTTTACGAATCGTTTCACTAAAATCCTTTAGGAATTTTTCGAAGGTTGTAGTAACCTTCAATGGCAGCGCTTCTCCTTCCGCAACGAACGTTTTCCTGCTGTAACGCATAAATGCCGCTTCATTTTCAATTGCAATATCAGGAGAAGCCATACCTCGATATTGCTTAACTCCCGGAGATATCTCTTTTGCCGGAGAATCAACTGTTTGCGCGACTATTTTCCCTCCCATTGTTGCTGATGCGCCTCCTGCATAAGCCTTAAAAGCGTCATAGGCATACCTGATGCCGCCGTCAGCGATGCACGGAAAGAATTTAATTTCTCTCGCGCAATCATATACTGCTGAAAATTGCGGACGCCAAATTCCAACATTGTTTTCCGCGCCAGTGGTGCAAATGGATCCGGGCCCTTGTCCTACGCGCATGCCATCGGCTCCATTTTTCTTATGAAAGGAAGCAGCGCCGAACACGCTGTCATTCCCGGCAATCACGTTAATATGGGGATATTCCTCTTTCAAATATTGGGTCATCTGTCCGACATCATAGTTCCACCCATGCGCCTGGTCAAACACAAAGAGATCAACCTCGGCTTGTTCGGCAAGAAGTTTGATGCGCTTCATATTATCCTTAGTTCTATACTCGAATATCGCAGCACCGACGCATAAACGGTTCTTTTTATCGCGCGTTGCGTAAGGATACAACGTCTCTTGCTGAACATCCTTCATCGTAATCAAATAACGCAATATCCCATTTTTGCTTACAATTGCAAGCGCCGGGATCTTGCGTTCCATCATAATTTCTTGAGCACGGTGAAAATCGAGCTCGCTATTCTTTTCCACCAACTCAACAGCGGCAGAAATCTTTTTGATATCGGTCTCTATGAAATGAGAAAGGGGTTCTGCCCTATTCTGTTTAGAATAGTATTCCTCATATGGCTGACGAATAAAGATTCCTATCAATCTTCCGCCGTCAACTATTGGAATGTTAGAGTAAGGAGCAGTAAGCGCATCATGAAGGCTTGCGCGCGGAGAAAGAGTGAACGGATTTTCTATAAATCCACCTTCATTCGATTTTACCTGTTGGATAATTTCTGCCTGCTCTTCGGGATCATGCGTTGCAGGGATAACGCCCAACGCCCCCATCCGTGCAGCAAGAATAGCAATATGTTTATCAGTCACGTCGGGCATCGGAGAAGTTAGAAAAGGAATATGAAGTTTGATATTTTTTGATGCATAACCCGCTATATCAGTAACCGTGTCGTCTCTCGAAAAACGGCGTTCTGCCTCAAGAATATCAATATCGCCGAAATTATAACTTCGCGATGGATCGCTAAGAATTTCTTTCAATGCTTTACCTGACTGTCGCATATGACAACCTCCTCTTTTAATCTCAAAAATCTAAATTTTCAAAAATCATAGCATAGAAAAAAGAAAAATACAAACTCTGATCTTAACTCATTTTACTTCTCCTCATCACCCACCACCCAATCAACATATAAAGAATAATCGCTCCTGCGGCGGGAAAATACGGAATTGAAATTTGTGCAAATGGCAATGATGAAAAAATATCAACTATGCGCAATTCATATTCCAATAAAAGATACGCAATCCACGTAAATGGAAATGCGATAATGTGCGAGATCCAACCGAGAACGCCTGCAATAAATCCGAAAAACATTGCGTACGGGACTGACAATAAAACAAGCATATTTACAGGAAGCGCGACCACTGAAAAAGTTCCCATCATTGACAGGATGAGCGGAGTGACTGCGATTTGGGCTGAAATGGTCGCAGTTGCCGCTTCTCTGATATTGAATCGTTTCGGGAGCCATTGAAGTTTTCGTTCGAAGTAGGGCGCAAGATAAATAAGTCCGAGGGTTGCGACAAATGATAATTGAAACGACGGATCAAATCTCAAGATTTTTGGATTCTGGATGAGCATAAAAGTACCGGCGATCAGCAAAGCAATGATAACTCTATTTACTTTTCCAGTTGCGTGCGCCGTGTAAATAAAGATAGCCATAATGGATGCACGCACAACAGGGGCTGCGGCTCCTGTAAGAATCGTGAAAAGAATAATACCAATAATGCCCGCGAAAATACTTGCCATCCACGGTAGGAAAAGCCCTAAAAATCCGGCAAGCGCTCGCGCAATAATAGTAACGTTATATCCGGAAAGAACTACGATATGAATAACGCCAACTTTACGAAAATCATCAAGTAAATCCTGCGGCATGGATCGGCGTGCGCCAACCGTAAGTCCGCCTAAAAATGACGCGTGCGGCTCCGGCAATATATCTCCAATACTTTTCAAATATTTTTCTTTCAAAGAAAAGA
>JACQLG010000044.1 GCA_016204155.1 Candidatus Niyogiibacteriota bacterium
ATATAATTTATTATCAACATAATTTATTAGCAGGCGCAGACCGCGACCTGCCTCTAACGGGATGAAAGTATTAACAATAGGTTCAGATAGAAAATTGTTTGAGGAGAATTCCGATGTGCGCCGGAGAGTCATTGATTACGGGACGCTTTTTGATGAACTTCATATTGTTATATTCACAACGAGATTTAAGAATAACGATTTAAGATTTAAGAATACGAAAATTGCAGATACTATTTGGATATATCCGACGAATTCCTGGAGTAAGATTTTTTATATTATCGATGCAGTAAGGATAGGGAAACAAATTATATATAATGCAAAATTTCAACAGGGGGATTCGGTAATAAGTACGCAAGATCCGTTTGAGGCTGGGCTAGTCGGATGGCTTTTGAAACGCGCGACACATATACCGCTTCAGCTGCAGATACACACGGATTTTTTGAGCCCCTACTTCGGCAGAGGGTCTCTTCTCAATCGGATTCGCGTAAAAATCGCGTTATTTTTAATTCCGAAAGCGAATGGTATTCGGGTGGTTTCCAAGCGGATCAGAGATTCTTTGAGGGTGCAAATTAACTCTCCGACAAAGCTCAGGACAGGGGATCAAAAATTAAAGATTGCTGTGCTCCCGATTTATGTTGCGTGCGAGTCATATGCGCCGCAAAGAAATTATACTCTTTCAAGGAAAAATTTTGTTTTATTGATGGCATCCCGATTTGAACGGGAAAAAAATATTGGATTGGCGATTGACGCATTCGGAGAATTTAAAAAAGAACACCCCAAAATTCCTATTTCTTTAGAAATTCATGGGGAGGGTAGTTTAGAAAAAAGATATATATTACGAATAAAAGAAAAAGGTTTGGAGAATTCTATATTTATATTGCGGACAAAAAACTTAACAGATGTTTTTTTTGACAGGGGAGATATATTTCTCCTTACCTCTCATTATGAGGGATACGGGCGTACCGTTATCCAAGCAATGATGGCAGGCTGTCCTGTGATTATGACTGACGTAGGAATAGCCGGAGATGTCATACAGAATGAAAAAAATGGTATTATTATTCCTGTAGGAGATAAGGAAGCTTTGAAAAAAGCAATTTTGGATTTATATAAAAATAAAGGGAAAAGGGTTGAAATAGGCGCGCGCGCGAAAGAAGACATTGCAGGATATATATATAAAAATAGAGAAGAATATTTAAAGCAATATAAACAAGCTTTAGAAGAATGCCTGTAGAAAACAGAAAACAAAAATTATGTTATGTTCTTCCGGAATATGACATCAATACTGATACGCATTTCGCGCATGTGTATGATTTTATCGAGAAGCTCTCAGAAGAGTTTTCGCTCTTTATCGTTATTGAACGTTCCGCATCCGCAAAGCCGTTTGAAGGGGTCGGCCGCGTGTATATCCAGCATTTTCGGATAAAACCGCTTCGTATGATTGAGAATTTCTTGATTCTGTTGATTGCTCGCGTCATGGGGTACGGCAATATGTATGTCCATTATTCGTATATCTCCGCGTGGAATGCGGCGTTAGTTGCAAGGATTTTCGCCGGCAGAAGTTTTTATTGGAATTGCGGAATGCCGTGGCTTTTCGGCGAAGATGCGTTTCTAAATACTATTGTGCGTAGCGTGCACGTACTGGTAACGGGTACGCCGCGAATGGCGAAATTATATGCGGAAACATACGGCATTTCTCCGGACAAGATACGGGTCATGCCGAATTGGATCGATAATGAGCATTTTCCGCAGGCGTATACCGATGAAGAAAAAAGCAAGATACGTTCCGCACTCGGTATCTCCGCAGAGAAAAAAATAGCACTGTTCGTGCATCGGCTATCAGAACGGAAAGGCGCGCATTTCCTCCCCGATATTGCCGTGTCGTTATCTGAAAAGAACACATTATTGATCATTATCGGTTCGGGCCCTTTGCAAGAATGGCTTGAGGGAGCGATACAGGAATATGACCTTTCCTCATCCGTTCGTATACTTGGAAGTGTCGCGCATGCAGACCTTTCGCAGTACTACGCGATTGCGGATGTTTTTTTAATGCCTTCTCTTGAAGAAGGATTCCCTCATGTGCTTCTGGAGACAATGGCATATGGCGTACCGTTCGTTGCGACAAATATCGGCGGCGTGCCCGACATTACGCCTACTGTGCTCGCGCAATTCATCGTAGAGCCCGAAGACATTATCGGGTTTTCGACAAAAACAAAAAATATCCTTGCTCTTGATCCAGCGCAAAAACAAGAAATACGCCAAGCGCTCACTCTGTGGGTGCGACGATATGATATATCCGTTGCGCTTGAGAGATTTAAGAAGATACTCACGGAGGGTTCGCGCTAACCTGTTTCGGTAACCTTTTCAAAATATTGTAAATGCGATAGGATAGAAGTGTTTTCTATGAAGCAGTCTCGCCCAAAAAAGGAAAAAGGAAATATGGCGGCTGTTATAAGCTCGAAACTTTTGGGCGTTGCCGGGAAGTTTTTAGGGAAAAAGATTGCAGTCATCGGGGACTGTATGCTTGACCGGTATCTTTACGGTGATTCGGAGCGCGTATCGCAGGAAGCGCCGATTCCCGTTATTGATATACGAGAAGAAACGTATACGATAGGAGGTGCGGCAAATGCCGCAGCAAATCTTGCATCATTAGGAGCGAAAGTGTCGCTCTTCGGTGTTGTCGGAGATGACAGCGAGGGGAAAATGTTCCGCATATTATGTAAAGAAAAAGGGATTCTGAATGTATTTCTGCGGGTTCATGCGCGCCGTCCTACGACAGTAAAGACGCGTCTTGTTGCGCGCGGAAAGCAGGTTGCGCGTTTTGATAAGGAGGTAACCGATACTATCACATCGCATGATGAGAAATATTTTTTGCGCGAGCTCGAAAAACATTCGGGCCTCATTCATGCTATTGTAATTTCTGATTATGCAAAAGGAGTGCTTACTCCCGATCTTTCCCGCGCTATTGTGCGTTTCGGGCGCAAGCAGAACATTCCCGTTATTGCCGATCCGAAGCCGGGTAATTTCTGGTTTTTCAAGAATGCATCCGCTTTGACGCCCAATAGATATGAAATAGAGGCAGTATGGGGTGAAAAACTTGATAATGAGAAAAAGATCCGTGAGGCAGGGCGATTGCTTCAAAAAAAGATGAATACAACACTGCTTCTCACTAGAGGAAAGGACGGCATGACATTATTTCAGTCGTCGGGCGCTCTTCATTTTCCGGCGGTACAAACCGATGTTGCTGACGTCGCGGGCGCTGGAGATACGGCGACTGCTGCGTTCGCTCTTGCCATTGCGTCGGGCGCTTCATACCGGCATGCAACTGAAATTGCGCTGCGGGCATCCGGTATTGTTGTGGCAAAATCGGGTGTAGCGACAGTGTCGCTCGCAGAGCTCAAAAGCGTTCTTGTGTAATGATCCCGAACCGGACAAAGCGTATCTTGTTTATGTTGGGCGTGATCCTTGCCGCTCCATTCTTTTTTCTATTTACTTTTTTACGGAAACGGAAAAGAGAAAAGAACAAGCCTCTTCGAATATTGATCATTCCCCAGCTTACGCGCATTGGCGATGTGGTGTGCGCGACACCGTTATTTCGCGAGATCAAAAAAGCCTATCCCGAGAGTTTTCTTGCGGTTCTTACTACGGCCAAAATAGAGGGAATTATCCGCTCGAATCCGCATATTGATGAATTCATTATATATAGAAGTTCAGACCTTTCGGGATTGTTTCGGAGAATCCGGGAATTATACTTTGATTGGAGTTTTATTCTGCCCGTTTCCCCGTTTGGCATTTTAGTATCTGTTGCCGGATTGATCCCAAACCGCGTTAAGCTCGTGCGGAGGCCGCGTCCGCCAAGCGAAATTTGTACGGACTGGCTTTCTCATTTTCGGTTCCGTTACCACCACCATACGTCTGTTCCCCGAGCATATCTCCAACTTCTCCGATATATCCGCATATACGATCCCGATGAAAAAAAAGAGGTGTATACGCTGCCACATGCGGAAGAAAAAGCGCGCCGTCTTTTTCGTGATTGGGGAGTTGGACGTGGCGATACAGTTGTAGGAATCAGTATTGTCTCAGGGAATACTGTAAAAGAATGGGGAGACGAAAAATGGAAGGAACTCGCTCGCCGTATTGCGAAAACATATAACGCAAAAATTTTATTTTTAGGTACAAGGCGCGATGAAGGGCGGATTGATGCGCTCCGCAATTCGCTTGGCGATGACAGCGTCTTTTTAAAAGAAATAGACTCTTCACTTGAGGAATTGCCTTCATTGATAAAAAAATTATCGCTCTATATTGCGGTAGATACGGGGCCGATCTATATTGCGCATGCGTTAGGCATACCGCTCGTTGATATCATCGGGCCGGTTGATTCGAAAGAACAACCGCCCGAAGACGAAAAAAGTATCCAGGTATTGCCACTAGCAATGGAGCCGTCAAGCTTTGTATTTAAAAAATCCGGCAGTGTTGAAAAACGGAAAGCCGCGGTTGATGCGATCAGCGTTGAGCAGGTGATGGATGCGGTTGATGAAATGATGAAGAAATTAGAAAAATCATGATCAAAAAAATCATATATGTAACGCACGCGCGCATGCCGACAGAGAAAGCGCATGGGCGCGCG
>JACQLG010000053.1 GCA_016204155.1 Candidatus Niyogiibacteriota bacterium
CTAACCACTGAGCTACACCGACTTTTATTTATTATAAACAAAAAAATCCTTTTTATCAAGAAAAAACAGCCCCGAAAGGCTGAAATATGCGCTTAGCTGCTGACTTTTATTTGTATATTGCCTAATATATCAACAATATCTTCAAAACGATCGGTCGCCCTCTCTAAATGTTCAAAGACTTCTTTCCATGCGATCCAGGAAGGTATGGAACTCGGATGCAGTTCTGCCTCTTTATAATAATGTTCCAATATAGTATCCCTTATTTTATCGGCATCACTTTCTTTCGCGTGAGCCTCGCGGATGAACAAAGCGAGTTCTTTCTTTTTTACAATAGTGTCGAGTTGAGCAAAAAGACTAGCCATCGTTTGAGTCATATCTCTGATAATCTCTGCGATCTCATAGAGTTCGTAGCGCGCGTCTTGCAAACGGTACAAATTGATGCGCTGAGACGCTTCCCAAATAAAATCAACAACATCATCCGCAGATCGCATAAGACCGATAATATCTTCCCGTTCGAATGTAAGAACCCATACTTGCGCAAGAACTTCGTACATTTCTTCACTAATCGCGTCGCATTCATGCTCGATATCATGAATGTCTGCGGCATATTGCGGCGCATTTTCCAAATCGTGCACCAAATCGTAAAACATGCGCCCCTCCTTCGCCATGCATCTTCCCATCTTTGCAAAATTAGAAAAAAGTTTTTTCTCCTTATCACTACGACCCAAAGGGCTCAAACGATCAATCACTTTTCGAAATAGCGATTCTTTTCCCTGCATTGGTCCTCCTTTGTGACTTTTTTAAAAAACTCTACTATTACAACAAGTATTATACATGAGTTTTGGCAAAAAGCAACCTAAGGCTGTCAATGGATCTTCTATCTATAGCCACTGCTTTGAAATAAATACACCGAGCAAAAATGCGGTTACTATACCCATAATCCCGCTTACAATCCAGAATGCATGCGGGGAGTCCGCGAAGGGAAGCATCACGTTCATGCCGTATGCTCCCGTAATAATCATGGGAACGGTGAGAATAACTGTGAGAGCCGCCAATATCCGAAGTATCTTGTTTAACTTATTCGTCATAATAGTGGAATAGGCGCTTCGGATGTTTACAATCATCTTGATGTTTGAATCACAGAGGCGTATTAACTGATCATTGCTTAATATAACGTCCTCTATTAAATCCTGATCCTGTTCATACAGCTCAATCATGCGCCCTTTCAATATCTTATTCAAACTATCGCCCATAGGGACGAGCGCGGAGACAAAATCGTTAAGCACTCCCTCGAACGTTACAAACTGCACAATGTCATTATTGCTTATCCTGTCCATGCTTATGCTGATACTCCGGATCCGCCTGTTCATAGAATTCAAAAATTGGGTGTACATTACATCGACTTCGGAAAATATCTGAATTGCCAATTTTGTTTTTTGCGTTGTTGAAAATCTCATTTTCCCAGCTTTGAACTTATCAAAGAACGGCAATGCATGCGGGGATACGGTAAGTAAAAAATCATTCCCGACCGCGACCAAAAGCGGAACAGTAACGACCCTGTCTTTTTCTTCATATGGCACGCGCGTAAAAATATAAATAACGCCATCTTCTATCTCCGTACGGGGGACCTCATTCGGGTCGACGGCGTCTTGAAGATGGCCGCGTTCAAGCCTATATTTCTCCGCCAATGCATCAAATTCCTGCTCCGTCGGCTCCTCTACATATATCCATGAACCGACTTTAAAGTCGGGAATTTCCTTCATTTCCCTGTCTTTAAGAGTTTTTTGATATATCGTTATCATACCATTACTATACATACTATACAATAATCTTAAAAGCTTGTCTAAAAAAAAATGAGCTTATTTCGTAACGAATGCCAAATTAATTTTTATCATTCCCATACGATCGTGAGTAAAATGAAAAAACTAAAAAAATTCCCCGCGCCTTTGGAAATTAGAAAAGCGTGGGGCTGTCTTTTTTTGGTTTACTCAAACTCGATCGTCTACACTTAAAAGCTCCTCATTCCATTGTTAGCCTTGGCCCACGATCGAGAGATTCTCTTTTTTGCACGGGAGATTCTTTTTTTTGGATAATAACTTTTATCGCATTTCTTATCTCCTCGATTTTTTCTTTTGAAAATTTTGTCACGTCAATATCAATGTCTTCAAAAATTGCATCCAATATGATTTCTCTTTCTACTATAATGGAACCTGCTTTACGTAAAATAGCCCCTGAAAGCAAAATTTGCATTTTTTCAGATGTAGTAGGATAATTTCTAAAGAAACGCAGTTCTTCCCATGAGAAATTTTCCTCAAGATGTTTTTGTAAAAGTGGCCTCATTTTATCCTCTTCCGCCTTAGATACATAACCATGCATTGGACTAAACATCGTATTGATAAATTCGAACGCTCTTCTATTAACGGGATTCTCGGGTTTCCAAAAAGATAAAATCGATTGAAATATTTTTACTTTTGTATTAATAAACGCTGGGGGTTTTTGGAGAATTTCATCCTCCTTTTTTATTTTCAAATCTGAAAGTTTAGCATGAAGTCTTCCAAAATAACATACGAAATTCTTATCAATTGCAGCAAACTCGGTTTCCTTTGCCCTATTCAATTCAAAATATGCGCGCCGTAAAAGCTCCAACAACTCAAGAGCATTTTCATCATTATACGCTTCTACACTCTCAAGAAAACGTTTTTCTAAAAAATCAAAACGTTCCTTCGGTTTCATAGAAACCAGCAACTCATTTAACCCTTTATCTGTCCAAGAATTTCCGGAAACGTATACCGCTCCTTTTTCTCCTGGTTCTGCTGACTTCGAAATTTCAACCATAATACTTACCTCCTTGGCCGTAGCCAAATGTTTTATTTTTTCTCTCCGTAGAAAGAAAATCTTGGCTTTAGTCCGTAGACTTCGCCAAAAATATATCAAAGAGCAAGGGCGATCGAGTTTCGTTTATGGTATCACATATCTTAAAAAAATGCAAGAAAATTTATTGAACACCGAGTTTATTGAACACCGAGTGTTCAATAACAAATGACTAATAACAAATAACTCAATAGCTCATTACACATTACATATTATTCGTATTCTATAGTCGCTGGCGGTTTTTGCGTAATATCATAGAGTACCCTATTTACGCCTTTCACTTCCCGAACGATTCGATTTGAAATACGTTCAAGAAGCTCGTCTGGCATCCGATGCCAATCTGCAGTCATCCCGTCAACCGATGTGACTGCTCGAAGCGCAATAATGTGCTCATATGTCCGCGCATCCCCCATCACGCCAACCGTTTTAAGCGGCAATAAAACCGCGAATGCTTGCCATATTTTTTGATACTCCCCCGATGCGCGCAACTCTTCTACATATATCGCATCAGCCTCACGCAACATCTCAAGGCGCGCGTTTGTAACCTCCCCAACAATGCGTATCGCAAGTCCGGGGCCCGGAAAAGGATGCCTCCATAGCAATTTCTTCGGCAAGCGCAATTCTTCTCCAAGCTTTCTTACTTCATCTTTATACAGATCACGGAGCGGTTCCAATATCTTAAACCCAAATCGCTCTGGCAATGCAAGATTATGATGGCTTTTTATTTTTTCTGCACTGCGCAATGCCTCCGCCGACTCAATCCTGTCAGGATAGATAGTCCCTTGCGCCAAAAACCGCACCGGAAATTGCTTGAAATCATAGGCGATCGTCCGTTCAAACACATGAATAAATGTATGGCCGATAATTTTCCTCTTTTCTTCCGGATCTTCAATGCCTGATAATCGTTCAAGAAATGTCTGTGACGCGTCAGCAATGCGGATATCATGAAATCCCTGCTTGTTTATCTCTCTTGCAACCTCTTCTTTTTCATTTTTGCGCAAAAGTCCCGTATCGACAAAAACGCCGTGCAACTGTTTTCCTATTGCCCGATGCAAAAGCGTTGCCGCAACCAGCGAATCAACGCCTCCCGAGATCGCCATAACCACATGCGAATCGCCTATTTCTTCTTTCAAAGAAGAAAGAAATTGTTCTTTGAGCTGCGGAATCTGCCAGTCTTTCTTCGCCTTGCAGACGGTAAAAAGAAAATTAGAAAAAATTTTGCTGCCTTTCTTGGTGTGAACGACCTCGGGATGGAACTGGACGCCGTATAATGACCGCGCATAGTGCGAAAATGCCGCATTGGCGCAAACACCGGTAGACGCGGTTTGTTCAAATCCCGAAGGAAGCATATGGACATGATCGCCGTGCGAAAACCATACCGGCTCGCGTTTCAATAAACCCCGGAAAAGATCGTTCTTTTGGTGTAGCGTGATTATCTCCCTGCCGTATTCGCGCGCATCACCTCTTCTGACCACGCCCCCGAGCATCCGCGCCATGACTTGCGCGCCGTAACAGATCCCCAGCACCGGAATCCCTAATTCAAAAACATCTTGTTGCGGACGAATATAATCAATGTCGCACACAGAGCGCGGTCCGCCCGAAAGAATGACTCCCGCCGGATTCCATTTCATAATTTCTTGTCTCAAGGCATTAAAATGCAAAATCTCGGCGCGCACGCCGAGATCCCGTATTCTTCTTGCTATAAGATGGCTGAATTGCGAACCGAAGTCCAAAACTATAATCATGATTTTATTTTAACCCGTCCAACCTAAACAAGCAAGTAATTACTCCGGATATTCCATTATTACCTTCGTAATCCTTTCAACAAAGTCACGTATCCGCGGCGCTCCGCATGCTTCCAATTAAGATCAAATGCGCGAGCTGCTCGATAAATCGCTTTTTGCGCTCCCTCAATTTCTACAAAATACATCCGACCAACCGTATCAAGCTCAATAAACGTATCGCTTAATCTCCAATGCTCCCGAAATTTTCTGTACTGAAAATCTTTCAGAAATCCCAAGGTCTCGATAAGTTTTTGCGTCATCTCAAAATCCCCTACCTCAATCTCATATTCCTTTTTAATCTTGAATTTTTTGCTCTTGTTTACAGGCGTTGTCTTTACCGTCAGCACAACCGAATGATTATTCCACCGGCGCAGGCGAAAAAGGATGCCTTTTTTATACAACTGTCGGTCTTTTGTATCAAAAAATATATTGTCCTCCATCCCTTTCCAAATCAAATGCGCGCCAAGCGATCGGAGTTTGGAATGGATACGAGAAAAATCTTTCACCCTAAATTTAACTTCAATCTCTTTCATTGTTACTTAGCGCGTTTGGCAAAATTTTTTAAAATCCGCGAGCTTGATTGATCTGCCAAATATCCAACATAAACCATTTTGCATCCGATCTTCCTACATACGGCTTCTTCAAATGGATCCTTTATTTTCCTATCGCCCCCATTTACAAACACATCCGGCTTTATTTTCTTTAATGCGTTACTTACACTCATATTCTTAGCATTGCCAGATTGACGCATCAGCACTACTTTATCTACCACTCGGAGCGCTCCAATGATCTCTCCTCGTTCCCGCTCGGGCATAAACACAAACCCCTTCTTTGCGTAAAGATAATTATCACTATTAAGAATAACTATGAGCTTATCACCGCATTTTTTTGCTTCTTTAAAAAATCGGATATGCCCAACATGCAGGGGGTCAAATCCGCCAGATACAGCAACAACGATTTTTTTCTTTTTACGCTCTCTGTATTGTTTCTTTTTTTGTGCGTGTCGCATGTTTCCCTAAAAGCCATGAGCTTGATTGCACTTTGCCACCTGCGCCGACATTGAATACCATTTTACATCCAATCTCTCTGCATATTGCAACCTCCGGAATATTGTTTCGCATTCTATCGCCTCCGTTCGCAAAAATATGCGGTTTTATGCGCTCAAGCGCTTCGTTTACGCTAAGATCTCTCGTTCCTTTTGAATGCCGTGTAAACACGACCTTATCAACAAAACGGAGCGCCTCTATAACTTCTTTGCGCTCACGCTCTGGCATGAATACATAGCCCTTTTTTGCGCGGAGCCAATTGTCGTTATTGATGATAACGACGAGCTTGTCTCCTAATTTTTTCGCGTCTTCAAAAAGCCGGACATGTCCGATATGCATCGGGTCAAACCCGCCCGACACCGCAACCCAAATCGGCTTATGCGGCTTTCTCTTTTTTGCTGTTTTCTTCATAAAAAAATAATACCATATTGCACCTTAAAAGAAAATGCGCGAGGATAAAAGAATGATAGAACTTATTGTCATCATCATTGGTTTGAGCTTGTTTGAAATAATCTCAAGCTTTGATAACGCAATCGTCAATGCGCATATATTGAAAACCCTGCCCGAACGATTTCGCAGAATTTTTCTTTTGTGGGGGCTTTTGTTTGCGGTGTTCCTTCTTCGCGGCGTTCTGCCTTTTATTATCGTATGGATTGCGAATCCGACGCTTTCCTTCGGAGAACTTTTATCATTTGCGCTTTCCGGCAGTGAAGAAATAAAAGAAGCCGTAGAGCATTCAAAGCCGTTTCTGCTTCTGGGCGGCGGCGTCTATTTGTTTCTTGTTTTTCTTTCGTGGCTTTTTCTTGAAGAGAAAAAATATGCCTATCTCGTGGAACATTTCATTCACAAGCAATCCATGTGGTTTTACGCAGTAACTTCGCTATTTTTCACAGGCATTATTTATCTTGCCATCAAACACGATCCGTTTTTAGCGCTTGCGGCAGCCATCGGTTCAACCGCATTTTTCATTACTGACGGATTTAAGAAAAATGCGGAAGCAAAAGAAAAAGAACTTTTAAATCCTAATATGAGCGCGTGGAGCAAAATAATGTATCTTGAGGCGCTTGATGCATCATTTTCCATCGACGGAGTTGTCGGCGCATTTGCGTTCACGATTTCTGTTCCGTTGATCTTGATAGGAAACGGCATCGGGGCGTTCGTGGTGCGGGAATTTACTGTCCGCGGCATGGATCTTATCTCTAAATTTGCCTATCTCAAAAACGGCGCCATGTATGCTATCGGAATGCTGGGTGCGCTCATGATGTTTGAGAGCTTCGGAAAGGAATATCCGTTTTGGCTTGCTCCCCTCAATACCGTGACTCTTCTTTCAATCTTTTTGTTTCTTTCGTGGCGCGAAATCAAACTCGCAGAAAAAAAATCTCACGCAAAATAAAAAGCCCCGAAA
>JACQLG010000051.1 GCA_016204155.1 Candidatus Niyogiibacteriota bacterium
ATACTATATAAAATACAATTGTAAAGCGATAAAGTAAAGATATGATGAAAATATACAAAAACAGAAAAATTCTTATTCTTGGGCTTGGCTTTGCAGGCGGGGGAGTCGGGGTTGCTCAATTTTTTGCGCGCCAAGGAGCAGATGTTGTGATTATTGATAAAAAAACAAAACAAGAACTGAAAGAATCAGTTGAAAAACTCAAAAAGTATAGAAACATTCGCTTTTCTCTCGGTATCAAAATTACTAAACACCGAGTGTTTAGTAATTTTGATATGGCTGTTTTAAATCCTGCGGTTGATTTACGTTCAACTATTGTTAAAAAAATTAAAAAGGCGAACGTCCCGATTGCATCGGAAATCGGGATATTTTTAAAACATTGCCGAGGGAAAGTGATTGCGATTACAGGCACGAAAGGAAAGGGGACAACGGCGACGCTTGTTTATACAATTTTAAAAAAAGCCTTTCGACTTCGCTCAAGGCAAGCAAAAAAAGATGTCGTGCTCGGAGGAAATATCGGCGTTTCTCTTTTAGAAAAACTTCCGTCTATTTCAAAAAATACTTTTGTTGTGCTCGAAGTATCCAGTTTCCAGCTGGATTTGCTTGCGTTAGCAAAAGTGAAGCCGCTATTTTTTGTTTCCGCGCTTACTAATATATACCCGGATCATCTGGACAGATATAATTCGTTTGCCGATTATAAAAAATCAAAGTTAACTGTTTTTAAATATTACGCGCGTCATAGAATTGATGGAAGAAAACTTGCTGCAAAATTGCCGCGATGGATTGATGCCAACAAGATAAAACTTATCGGAGATCATAATAAAAAAAATATTGCGCTTGCAATTGAAATTGCAAAACGTCTCAATATAAAAAAAGAAATTATCAGAAAAGTGGTATATTCATTCCGCGGACTTCCGCATCGGCTTGAATATGTTGGGGTAAAAAAAAGAATCAAATTTTACAATGATTCGTATTCAACGACGCCAGATTCTACGATTGCTGCTTTGAAAAGTTTACATACTTTTCAAAGCAGTCCCGAGCGCAGTCGAGGGGCCGCATTAAAATCTTTTAATCAGAAAGTAATTTTAATAGCAGGTGGAGTAAGCAAGGGCGCATCATTTAAAAATCTTGCACGCGAAGCAGAGAAGCGCGCGAAGGCAGTTATTCTTTTCGGCAAAAGCGCTCAAGAGATATGGCGCGCATTCAACAATGTCAAAAGTCGGACTTTTGACATTTTTGATGTTACTATGGCGGGGACGTTGCAGAAGGCGGTAAGAAAGGCAAAAAAAATTGCCCAAAAAGGCGATATTATTCTTTTTTCTCCCGCGTGCGCGAGCTTTGACCAGTTTCGGAATGCGCGCGAACGCGGGGAAACATTCACAAAATTAGTAAAAAGAAAATAATCCTTCGACTTCCTCCGGCAGAGCTCCCTTCAAGGGCCTGAGGGCCCTTCAGGGCCTCGAACGGCAGGACAAGCCGCTCAGGACAATTTTGCTCCGCAAAATTAAAAAAAGCATCTCCGTTAAGGTGATGCCTTTGTGTTTGTTTTTTTATCTTTTATTTATAATGTATTGTTTCGTCAAAAGGTTCTGCCGTGGCATATGTTTCGTTTTCATCCTGCCATCTACCGAACCTCGCTCGTTCCATCGCTTCGATTTCGTTTCCCTGGCCGTTAAACCTTCGGAAGCCCATCCTCTTATCCAGCACTGCTGTTTCTAAGAAGACGTCTACGTCGAGCCTATCAAGCCCAAGATGCGGTCGTAACGTTTCCAGGACAGTACTGAATGACTGTTTAAAGAATTGTGGTTCCTGTGCATGAAGGAACGCAGCAACGCTTTCAGCAAGATCAGTAGTTGTTCTCGGATACGAATCAGGCGTGTGTTCATTAATCACTTCTATGTATCTCTCTTTAGTGATGTAATCAAAGATGGGACTATGCGGGCATACATACAAGCTTCCCATAATCCCGAATTTTCTATGCGGACGATGGTCGTCTGACATAGTCCATTTGTGGAGAATTTTGTTCTCAACATGAGGATTATAATGATCAACTTCAAATAGCATTACCTGCGAATGCGATGCCATTGAAAAGAATGATGTATTCCGTGGTTCCTTCACCATATCAATCCCGCTTGAGAATTTCTCTACCCCCTTTGTATTGCCTCTTTCGTTGATGGCCATTCTAGATCCCAAACTGTCTGCCAGGAATACAAAGCCATTCTGTTTTATAAATTTGCTGCGGTTGGTATCTTCTCCAAGCGTTACTTGAGCGAATTTCTTAGAAATATTTGATTCAGCGACATACAGAAGTTTTTCCCTGTATTCGCTTCTGATGTCAAGAATCCTTTGGCGCGGATCTTCGGTCCTGTTAAGGATCAGCCATCCTTCGTTTGTCTCAACCCCTATCACGAGAGAGGAATGCGCAGACGCCTTTAGTGTATGTATTGATAATTCAGAAAGCGTATGGCCTTCTATTGAAAATTTACTCATTGTTAGATTGCCTCCTTACTTTGTAAGACTTGAGATAGTCTCATCAAAATTGTCAAAATAGTCGCTCATTTCAAGCCATGTCTTGTAATCGGGGACTCTTCCGCCGAAATTAACATCTCCCAATTTTACGACGTGGTCGTAGATTGTCTTTTGCGGTACGCGTATAATTCCTGACGGTCCTACTATCCGGACACAAATTGCACCGCCACAGCCGGCACTGTTTGTATTCGCTGCGCTAACAGCTTCTACAGTCATCTCTACTGCATCGTGCTGTTGCAGGATGAGGCGGCGTGTAGCGGAATCAACAATCTTCCTGCTATGTGTTCTGAACACGCCTCGTGCGTCATTTCTTCCGCATCCGTCTGTCGTATACGGATGGAGCGGAGTGACGTCCCAGTACTCGCCATCTATTCCGAATCCAAGGACCCTCCCTCGATTCATTGAATGATCAAAGGTACTCCAGATTGGTATTCCGATCCTAGGATACATGCCGTAACTATAAATGATCGCATAGATATTATGATATACGATAACTCCCTGTACTGCCGCAAGCAGACTAAGTTCAAGTTTTGGGACTTCGTATATTCCACAGTCAAGCTGTGCAAGAGTGCGGAAATACGTAAACCATGTCTCTGCCTCCATGTTCATCTCGACACAGCGTTGGCCGTGTCCTGTTCCCGATGACACTATAAGAGGGTAGGGGCCAAAAACAATGTACAACTTTTTGTACAACTGGGTCCCTATGTCATAATTTGACCAGGTTCCCTGACCGTCACCGCCGGCTACAGAAATTCGTAGAGGCAGTTTTTCTTTAGGGAACGGAGGAGGCCCGATTTTTGTGGAATCAAACCACCAAACTCCGACTTCCTTTTCAAGAAATGTTCCGTCTTCTGCAATTAATCTGCCGTCAGGTGCTTGAGCAAGAGCCTCAATGCCTGTAAGAACGGTTCGTAGCGGCACAAGAGAGCCGTCTTTGTTTTTTCCGGTTTCTAATTGATGTCGGATCTCGTCCATCTCGCGGCTGAATGTCTCTCTTACCATCATGCGCACTTCGTTTATTTGCCCTAAACTTGCCATCGGTGAATTTAGAATGGTTTCAAGCGCAATCGGCGAACACTGGTCAAACCTGCTTCTCATTCCTGGTTCCAGCTTATTGAACAGTGCTGGCACATTATTCATGTGCGGCTGTATGGTAGATGCTATCACTTCACTTATGAGCTTATCCTTATCCATGCTTGTAATACCTCCTTACACTTATATTTTTATTGAAAACTGAAAAACATTATTTTCCCCAGCGCTTCTCTGCAAGCCACCTGGGAATCTCCGTTACTTCTTTTTTCTCTTCTTGCCCTTTCTCCAATTCCTTCATCACTTCTTCATAAATCATTTTAGTGACAGGGTCTTTCTTTGCGTCTTCCTCTATAATTTCTCTTGCATCCTCATTGCCTTCCTTCATTACATTCCGTAATAACATGCTGTAGTGCGCTTTTAATGCAGTGTATACAGTTTGTTGCATGATGAGCGGCGTAACTCGCTGCATAAGTTTTTCAACAAGCTCTTCTTGTTGGGTTTCTCTTGCTACTTGTTCCGCTTTTTTCATCGCCTTAAACTCCATTTGTGAGAACTCAGAAACCAGTCGAAAAGCGTGAAAATGGAAAATCATCATAACAACATTCCATATTTTTTGAAAGGCAGGAGCGTCAATCATTGTTCTGCATTCAGGATGTTCCTTTATAATCTCTTTAAGTGTAAAGGCGATTGAGTCGGGCATAAGGGACGCAACCCTTTCCGGACTTAAGGCGAAGTTTTTGTACAATCCCTCGATTTTTGTTATGATTTTTTCATCAATCTTGTCTTTTCTGATAGATGATATAACTTTATCTTTGGGCTGTAAATATTCTTCTCCTTCAAAGATGGTGGCAAATGGAAGAACATTCGATTCGTACAGAAGCACTTGAATAAGCGCTATCTGCATATTGCGGTCAGGTTCTTTTTCCAGAAACTCCAGTATCATTTTTGTGCCTCTGGAAATCCGCTCTTCCATCGCTTCTGCTTCAGAGGCCATTCCAGGCATTTGTGTTATGATCATTTTCGGCGCCATATGGCGCAGCATCGCAAAGAAATATTTGAATTCATAATACGGATTCGGCGTTTTCCCTTCTTCGGGTACGTCTGAAAACGGCATGATGTATCCATCTATTTCTTCATCTGTCGGGCAGCCAGCAATATCCACCTTGATATAGTTTTTTTCCTCGGCTGCAATGATGTCTTCTGGTATGAAGTTAGATTGCGTTGAAAACCGCAAGAAATCGGAAATATTTTTTCCCATCTCTTTTGGCTGCGAAAGAAAAATATTGAGCACAGCCCTGCTTATGGCGAATGCGAATTGCTTGTCTGAAATTCCTTTCGGAGGAACAGACAAGGTAAGTCTCATGTAGTCATACATTTGATCTTTTGTCGTATACATCTTTTTCCTCCGTAAATTTTTTATTTTCAAAAGACTTTCCGTCAGCCTTTTTCTTTTTACAGAAAAAGGCAGGTTGGGATATAACTCGCATCCCGTTTTTGGAATATCAAAAAAGCGTTATTGCTTTTGGTATTCCTCTCCAGGGATAGAATGAGTTAGTTGCCTAACCTGCCCTTTCCTTTCTAAGAGGTGCCTGAAATCCCTTTGTTTTTGGGGTTTTTTGTCTCGCCGCACGGGGCTTTCAAGACTCTGTAAATTTGTCTATCAGTATAAGCGATTAAAAAAATATGTCAAGTGGTTCAAATACTATATAATAGAAGCATGATTTTTTCACTTGAAGGCATTCTTCGGTTCAAGTCCTTCCATTATATAGTGGTGGAAACGGGCGGCGTTGGGTATCGTATCTTTGTAGGGCCCCAAACAATGAAAGCGCTTCCTTTGCAAGATGAAAATGTAAAAGTATATACGTCGCTCTATCAGCGCGAAAATGAAATTGAACTTTATGGATTTGCGGCGATTGCCGAAATGGAATTTTTTGAGACTCTGATTAATATTTCAGGGATCGGTCCGAAATCCGCACTAGGCATTTTAAGCGTTGCACCGCTGGATACGCTTAAAAAAGCGATCGCTGCCGGGCAGGCAAACTATCTTACGAAAGTATCGGGTATCGGGCGCAAGACCGCCGAGAAAATCATATTGGAATTGAAAGATAAGCTAGGTGATGGAAAGGGCGGAGAAATGTTTGGCGAAGATGAAGAAGTTCTCGCAGCGCTCCAGGCGCTCGGCTATTCCCTAAAGGAAGCGCGCGAGGCGATTCATAGAATTCCTGAGAATGCGCGTGGATCGGAAGAGCGGATTAAATCAGCGCTGAAGGCAGTCAGCAAAAATTTTAAATTAAAGTAAGACGCATGTTCTCTTTTCTCCGAAAAATTATCCCACCATCATTTATTCGGGGATATCATTACATACTCGCGGTCATTGCCGCCTGGGTCTATAATTCCCCGTCAGAATATATGACCGTGATAGGGGTGACGGGCACCAACGGCAAATCAAGCGTGGTGGAGCTTGTGCGCGCAATTTTTGAAAGCGCAGGGTTTAATACCGCATCGCTTTCTTCCATCCGTACGGTCATTAACGGCAAAGAAGAGATGAATATGCAAAAAATGACAATGCCGGGGCGGTTTGCATTGCAGAGATTCTTAAAACGGGCGCATGGGCAGGGGGTTACGCACGCGGTTCTTGAAGCAACGTCGGAAGGAATACGGCAGTTTCGCCATCGCGGCATTGCATGGGACGGTTTGGTATTTACAAATCTTGCCCCCGAGCATATTGAATCGCACGGTTCATTTGAAAAATATAAAGCGGAAAAAGAAAAATTATTTCAATATCTTTCCTCAACTTCTTCAAAGACGCGGATCCCAAAAATAATCGTCGTGAACGGCGATGATCCGCACGGCAGGGATTTCCTGTCTTATAAAGCAGACAAGAAATGGATATACGGCATCCATAATGTTCATGCAAACCAGATGGCTTCTCTTTTGCATGAGGGTGTTTTTGAAGAAACGGAAGACGTAACGCTTATAGTGCCTTCATTCCACGAAGTAACGCCTCAAGGCATCCGTTTCGTGGTTGAAGGAATTGAAATATCTTCGTCTCTTTTAGGGGAGATGAATATGTATAATATTCTTGCGGCAATTGCGGCCACCCGCGCTTATGGTATTGAATGGAAGGCGATTGGACAGGGGATAGAGAAAATAAAAATAATTCCGGGGCGTCTTGAATATGTCCAGCGAGAACCGTTTGCAGTTATTGTTGATTACGCGCATACGCCGGATGCGCTTCGCAAAGTGTATGAAACTTTGCGTAATGCAAATAACAAATCACAAATAACAAATAACAGACTAATCTGTGTGTTTGGAGCGGCAGGAGGCGGGCGCGACACATGGAAACGTCCTGAATTAGGAAAAATCGCGGGGGAGTTTTGTGATGCAGTCATACTTACGAATGAAGATCCGTATGACGAAGATCCAACAGCAATTCTTGATGAAATTGCTGTTGGGTTTTCGAATGACAAATTACAAATTACAAATTACAAAATTCTCGATAGGGCGGAAGCAATACGCCAAGCAATTAAGGACGCGCGTTCGGGCGATATCGTGATTTTGACAGGTAAAGGTTCGGAACAATGGATTGCGGGCAAGGACGGAACTATGATCCCATGGGATGAACGAGAAGTGGTTAAAGACATATTGCGGCAATTATAAAACACCGATCCGTACATGATCGGTGTTTCTATGCGTTGTAATAGGTATCGAGAATAGCGTCTTGGTCCGGATGGGTGGTAAATATCAGGTCTTTTGGCATGGAGATTCCGCCTGTAATAATGATCTGCGCATAATCTTCAAATTTCACATTGAGCACCCGTAATTTATTGCGCTCTACGAGCAATGTCAGTTGGCCGGTGAACGGGTTTGGAGAACTCGAGAGATTTACGGCAGGATAATAGCTCCGTATGCCCTGTTCTTCGCTGCATACTTTGCCGGTAATAATGGCGAGCGGATGAGCGCCTTGGGTTGGATAATCTTTGATCTGAACAACCCAGAGATGATTGCGGAACGTCTGGAATATAGATTCAAAAAAATTCCATATTCTTCCGATAAGCGGTATTTTTTTGATGAGCCAGGCTATTTTGATTTCAAATTTATTTACTATGAAGCCCAACATGCCGAGCGCAGTAATAAGTAAAAAGATAGAGATGATATACCCGACGATAAGACCGTGACGTGTGCCGAAAAACGGATGGACGTAGAAAAATATGTTTCGGATCGTCATAATGCCCCATGTGTGGATTATCATGTACGCTTTTATCGCGAAGTATAAGGTAAGCCCGAATATGAGCGATGCCAATATGCCGAGTTTAATGTTTGCCCGGAACTGCAGCATTTTTACAAGCCAGAAGTTTTTCATTTTCTCTTTCGCCTCTCAAAGTGCTGATGTGTCTTCAGGTATCATACTATACATCAGGGAAAATAAAAAAGCCCCGTCAATGCTCTGTGCGTGCGTTGTCAAGCCGTCCGTTTTTTGCTATCATGCCTGTAAAGTTGATCATCGAAAAAAGGAGCAAAATAATGAAGACAGTTGAGAAGTTGCAATTGACGAAAGGAATGGTTCTTCACGGAACTGCAAGTGAGGGTGTGGTGAAGGCATGTCTTGAGTCGGGTATAGGTTACTTTGCAGGATATCCCGGCTCGCCTGTAGCAGGCATAGTTGATGTTGCATACGAAGCGAAAAATTTATTGAAAGAATTGGGTATACATCTTGCTTCGCGCGGCAATACGTCAGAAGCATCCGCGATGGCGGCAGGCTTTGCAAATGTTTTTAGCGATGTCCGCGGCGCTATATGCTTCAAAATTGTTGGAGCAAATGTTGCAAGCGACCAACTCGCGCATATAGCGGGTCCCGGCGTTGAGGGCGGGCTCGTGCTGTTGGTTGGCGACGATCCGGGATGCGATTCAACATTAGTTTCGCAAAGATTCCTTCCGATGGCAAAAATGCATCGTTTGGCGGTTCTTGAGCCGATAGCAGACCTGGAGCATATTGCTCAAACGGTACGTTCTGCTTTTCTGCTTTCGGAGCATGCAAGAATGCCGGTTGTCGTACTGCTTCATACGCGAGTGGGCAATCTTACCGGCACTATGGTATGCGAAGATAATAAACCGTTTCGTGCCGAAGAGCATGCCATCGATCCAAACAGCTTGGATCCAAGTCGCAGGGCAATGCCGGTATTCGTCCCCGCGCAGTTAAAAGATACATATCTTTTTCGTCTTCCTCGCGCAAAGCAGTTCATCACCGAACATACATTGAATATGCGTTTTGACGGTTCCACTGCATATGGTTTTATTACGAATGGCGTTCAATGGAATAATATTGTAACGACATTGCAGATGCTTAAGGAAGCGGATGAAATCGGCAACACGGCTCATAATATATTTAATATTGTTGCGTCATACCCGCTTGTTGAGGAAGAAATTATTGATTTTCTTCGCGGGAAAGAACATATTCTTATTATTGAAGAGGGAGAACCTTCTATTCTTGAAGATGATATTAAGAGTATTGCATATGATGCAGGATTGCACCCAACTTTCTATGGGAAGGAATTGCTCGAGCGGCCTTCTCAATATACCCCAAACACTTTAAAAAAAGGAGTTGCCCGATTTCTTGGTATAAAACGCGATACGATATCGTTCTCTAACAAAGAAGAAAGTAAAGAAAAAACAGAAGAAAGGCCCCTGCCAAAACGTCAGCCAGTTTTTTGCACTGGTTGCCCGGAGCGGCCGATCTTTACTGTGCTGAAACTATTGGCAGAAAAAACAGGAGTATTTGTTGCAGGTTCGGACATAGGCTGCTATTTACTTGGAACGCTTGAACCATTCAACATTGGTGTTACGCAGCCTGCGATGGGAGGCGGACTCCTTTCTGTCCGTATGCTCGGAGAACTTGCAAAAGGACGTAAACGCGCCATTGTTCCCATTGGCGACGGCACATTCTGGCATATGGGCATTTCTTCTATTGCTGATGCGGTTTCTAATCACCAAGATGTAGTCTTGGTGGTGATTGAGAATGGTTGGATAGCCATGACGGGAGATGAGATTCATCCGTCAACGCCCGCACAATTAAGTGGCGGTGTTGCAGGGGGACTTTCCATAGAAGCTACTTTAAAGGGCATGGGGGTACAGTGGTTACGCATTGTAGGGACAGTAAATGATTGGCGCAAGACAGGAGAAGTGAAAGGGTGGAGTATTGAAGAAATGTACGATGTGCTTTATGAAGCAGTTATGACTGATCATGGCGGAGTGAAGGCAGTTATCGTAAAAGGGGAATGCAATCTCCAATATCAAAGAGGACTTCGTAAAGATTTTCGTGAAGCGCAGGAAACCCAGAGGCGTTTTCAGAAACGCAAGTTCGGAGTTGATGCGACTGTTTGTACCGGGGATAAGTCATGCATGCGTTGCAACGGGTGTATTTCACTTACAATCAAAGATAATCCTGATCCGCTGCGTGATGACCCTGTAGCTGCGTGCGACAGTACATGCACCGGGTGCGGTCTTTGCGGAGAAAATGCGCATCTGTTAATGTTGTGTCCCGCATTTTATGCAACACGGAGAGTTATGAATCCTACAACGTATGAAAGAATTTTATTCCGGGCTAATGCATGGATGTTAAAAAAGATTTTTGGGGTACGAATAGAAAACGTGCGTGGAGAGGAGGTAGTACATGCAAAAACAAAATAACCAAAGACGCTACCGAATTTTAATCGCAAGTATGGGCGGCCAGGGAGGCGGTTTTATAGGCGAAGGCATTCGTCAGGCCGCAGAGGATGCGGGTTTTCAAACCCTCGGTGTTTCTCTGCCAGGACTTGCTCAACGCGGCGGAGAAGTAACGTATTATGTTGAATTCGCAGTAGGCTTTGAGAAAATATTACTTTCTCCGTATCCTGTTGAAAAAGAAATCGATGTATTGATAGGCCAGGAATTGCTTGAGGCCGCGCGTTATGCACATTACGGCAGCTTCGAAAAAACAGTAGCGATTTGTGATATAAACAGACGATTTGCCCTTGCGGAGAAGGTCTCTGCGGGGGGATCATATCCTCCCCAAAAAGAACTTGAGGAACGCATCAAAAGACACAGTCGCACCTATATTAGTGTACCCGCGCAAGATATTTGTAAAAAACTGGGTATTTCTGTCCAAAACGCGAATGCTGTCCTGTTGGGAGTGCTTGCCGGGAGTAATGCGCTTCCTCTTAAACAAGATAACTTTTTGCGTGCGCTTCGCGAGTCAAAAGTGGCTGGGAAAGAAGTTACGGAGGCATTTGAAGCAGGGTTGCGATATTCTTTCTTTTCTATTGGGAACACAGAACCTCTGCGCATACCATATAAAGATATTGACGCGCGATTAGCGTGCGCTGGATATACTGACATGCCAGTCCGCATAAAGCGACTTCTTTATTTCGCGATGCAGAAACTTACTGAATATCAAGATGAGCAGTATGCAGAACGATACTTGAAAATGGTAATTTCTCTTTTACGTTTTGAAAAAGATATTTCCACATGTATATTCGCAGAACATGTGGTCAAACACCTTGCGAACTGGATGGGTTATGAAGATGCATTTCGTGTTGCCTATCTTAAAACGCAACCGAATCGATTTAAAACCATTTTAGCTGAAGCGGAGTATAAAGCAGGTGAAGTTGTGGAAGTGGTCGACTATTTAAAACCAGATGCAGAAGAATTATACGGATTGCTGCCGCGTTGGTTCGTAGATGCATGGGCGGCAATGTTCGATTTGCTATGGAGCGAAAAATTATTCGGAGAAAGAGATGCAAAGCGTTTTGCCTACGAACAAAAGATTGTTTCGAGCAGTGTAGTCGGATTTTTAAAACTATGGATCCTTTCAAAATTATCTTTCATGCGTCCATATTCGTGGAGGTTCCATCACGAATGGGAGGCGATTAATGAATATGTGGGCGATATCGAGTGGGCAGGCGTTATTTCTTACGACCTTGCCTGCAGTATTGCCGAGAGCGCGAGACTTGTGAAAGGCTACGGCGGTATTAGAAGGGATTTAATAGGCATACGTAAAGAATTTGTCGCGTTCGTAAAAGATTGCTCAAGTAAAGAAAGACAGGAAAAAGCAAAAAAGGTCCTTTCTTGTATGCTTGCCCATAAAGACGGCATTGAGAAAGGCTTTGCAGAAGCGAAAGAAAAGTACCGATAAAAGTAAAAATAAAGCACCATGCGCTTGCGCATGGTGTATTTATTTGGTACAACTGGACAACACCCGGTGTTGTCCAGTATTGCGAAGATTATATGTGTGAGTATAATTGACTAAGAATATTTTTGTTCGCAGGGAGGGATCGGTATGTCGCAGTATGTTCTTTTTCAGCTTATTTTTTTTGCATTTCCGCTAAGCATTCTCTTGCTTGCCGTCAAAGAAAAAATAAAAATATTTCGTTATAAACGCACGTTGTTTTGGATGTTTGCTGTCGTATATACGGCAGGATTATTCTGGGATTGGTTATCGGTCAGAACCGGAGTGTGGACGTATGCAGTCGGGGATAAGATCGGCGTGTGGCTGTGGGGGTTGCCTGTAGAAGAATTCATCGGCTTTTATCTTCTCGGGCCGATGCTTATCATTTCGGTTATTGCCGTGATATTTCATATGACAGGAGGGATAGAGGATGTTCGGTGATTATAGTTACCTTGCCTATACGCTTCTCTTTTGCGTTCCGTTGATCGCGTATCTGTGGCTGCGAAATGATTTTTTCCATATTCTCAAAAAACGCGCGTTTGCAATTCTTTGCGGAACACTCATCTGGACCACTATCGGACCGCATCTTTGGTATATCGCGATGCACGTTGAAAATCTGCAGTCATGGAAATACGAAAAAGCAATTTCTGCGCGATTGTTCGGGTACATATATATTGAAGACATCGTGTGGTGGTTTTGCTTCGTTTTCCTCCTTTCTTCGTTCTGGGCTGTGTCTACGCATTTTGAAGACAAGGGGCGAGATATTGTCTGGGAAGAAATTTGCGGCTTAGTGAAAAGTTTTCGGTGCGCATTTCGTGGGCTTTGCGTGTTTTGTTCCGAACGAAATCTTATTATAGAAACAAGCATTGCGATCGCGACAATTATCGGGGGCATTTTTTTCCGGATCACTATAACGGAATGGTCAAGTGTTTTGCTTTGGATTGCGGTAGTCATTGGCTTTGAGATTCGTAACACAGCGCTTGAGCGATTTATTACAAGGGTGCATCCGGCGAAAAGTGAAGACATTCGAGATATCAAAGATATGTCGGCAGGATCGGTTTTGCTCCCCTCAATTCTGGCGCTTATCATCGGCTTATGCATTTTTGGGCCGAAAATATACGCACGCTTTTAAAAAATAAAAAGGCATTCCGTCTGCGCGTGAACGCCTTTTTTTATTTCTTTTTCTCTTTTTCAATGATCTGTTGAAGATATGCCCAGTCGTCTCCCATGCCGATCCTGTGGAGTTTTTTAAGTTCCGCTTCATACTGTTGGAGTTCTTCTCCCGAGAGTTGCCGTAGGACCGAGAAAAGAATCTCTGCAAAAAACTTCGGGTCCTTTTTGATCAAAGCAGGTAGCCGCGATTTTATTTCTTTCATTAATAATTTTTCAAATTTTTCAAACATTTCGTCTTCTCTCCTTTTTTCTGCCTTTACTATTATATACATATATAAT
>JACQLG010000052.1 GCA_016204155.1 Candidatus Niyogiibacteriota bacterium
AAAAACATTATAAAATAAGAGTTTAAAACTATGAAACTCACGAGCCCCGCTTTTGAGCATAACGGGAAAATCCCCCCAAAATATACATGCGATGGCGACGACGTCAGTCCGCCGCTTTTGATATCCGATGTTCCTCAAAAGGCAAAAAGCTTAGTTTTAATTATGGATGATCCTGATGCTATAAAGCCCGCAGGAAAGATTTGGGATCATTGGATTGTTTGGAATATTCCTCCAGACACAAAGGAAATTCATGAAGGGAAAGAGCCGAAAGGTGTCTACGGCATGGGAACGAGTAAAAATCTCGGGTACCAAGGGCCGTGTCCGCCCGATGACGAGCACCGCTACTATTTTCAGTTATATGCTCTTGATACGGAGCTCACTCTTTCATACGGTTCGATCAAAGCAGATGTTGAAAGCGCAATACAGGGCCATATTCTTACGCAAACAGAATTAATCGGTTTATACACACGAAAGTGATGTGCTATATCCACGAATTATCGCTCCATTAAATTTTTTCGGGATAAAAGTTTTATAGTATAATTGATTATACAAAAAATAAACGCCTATTTATGAAAAGATCGAGTTTTATAGTAATAATTGCTTTAATTATATTTTCCGCCGTGGTTTTCGCCGGAGTTATCAAGGTTGATGTCGCGCCAGCGAGTTTGCTAGAGGATTTATATAGTTTATTGACACAGTTATGGGGGCAACAGGATCAGATAATTCAAGCCAGCGGTTTATCGGGAGTCCAAGTGGGTATTACGGATCCCTCAATTACTTATCAGCCCGGTAGCTATCATTCATACAAGGGGTGTGGGAGCAGTACGAATTGCCCGAATCTACTTTTTGTATTTTTGCCCGGTACAGATGGCTATGCTAAAGGATATCAAAAAATAGTTGAGACTATGGCTGGATCTGGGATGGCGGCAATTGGATTAAATTATTATAATCTCGGGCCTTCGCTTGATGTGATTTGTAAAGGTAATGACCAATGTTTCGAACAGGCCCGCAAAGATAGATTTTTTGGCTCTGGTTCAAGTATATATGTGCCAAGTAAAAGCGACGGGATTGAGAATCGGCTTTTAAAACTTCTTCAATATCTTAAATGGACTAATTTTTATGACGCAAACGGTATTCGGTATGATCGGATTATTTTCGGAGGTCATTCTCAAGGAGCGGGCATGGCCGCTTTCATTGGTAAACAAAAATTGGTGGCTCGCGTATGCCAATTCGCAGGCGCATGGGATCATTTGGGGGAAAATGATCTCTCGACTTTTACCCCAGCAAGTTGGATTAGCAAACAAGGCGCAACACCCGGTAGTCGATTTTACGGTTTTAATCATAGGGATGATGCGGGAGCCGGGTCTAACCAGCAAAATGTTTCCAATACCATCCCGCTTCTTAATAAAAATTGGGAAGCCTTAGGAATGGGCACAAACTGGTCGTTGCCTCTCTGGAATAGTCCTTCCGGACAAAAGATTATGACAACCGATAACGATTGTCCCGGAGTAGCTCACACCTGTCCTGTTGTTGACGGTGCAACTCCATTAAATGCATATGGTTCGCCTCGCTACGTTTCAACGTGGAAATACGTGTGCGGGGCGAATTTAGTGAATGCTTCGCTTCTTCCGCCACCGCCTTCTTCAGCAACAACCTGTGGCACTGATGGTTCTGTATGCGCTTCGGGCCTTACATTTGCGAGTACTCCTGTTAATGGCTGGGGACCGGTTGAAAAGAATATGTCAAATGGAGAAACTGCTCAAGGAGACGGCCGAACAATTACCCTCAATGGAACAACATATCAAAAAGGGCTTGGGGCGCATGCGTATTCTCAAATCACCTACAATATCAACAAACTCTATTCTTTTTTTCCTTTCTGATATCGGCGTGGATGATGAATCAGGCAGCGCAGGGTCAGTAGTGTTTCAGGTCTGGGCAGATGGAGCAAAACTCTATGATTCTGGTGTCATGACAGGAAATTCTGCGACAAAAAAAGTCAATGTCTCAGTTTCAGGAAAATCCCAAATCAAACTTATTGTTACGGATGCAGGAGATGGCAAGAATTCAGATCATGCTGACTGGGCAAATGCGAGATTTATTCCTGCTGGCGTAACTCCTCCTCCACCTTCCGTAAAATTCTCAATAGGCGATCGGGTTTCCGTAACAACTTCTTATCTTTCTGTTCGTGCAACCCCGTCTCTTTCCGGTTTTCTTTTGGGCTATCAATCTTACGGAAAGCTTGGCACAGTTATTGATGGCCCCGTTTCCGCTAGCGGCTATAACTGGTGGAAAATCAATTATGATAGCGGCGCAGATGGATGGTCTGTGGAGAATTATCTGGTGAAAAAATGAAAATTGGGCCATGGCTTATGAGGACATTAGAGTATGCTAAAAGCAATCTTTAGCGATGTAAATATTTTAAACTCTATGCGCTTGATATGATATGAATCTCTCTCTTTCATACGGTTCGATCAAAGCAGATGTGGAAAACGCAATGCAGGGCCATATTCTTGCGCAAACTGAATTGATTGGTCTCTATACAAGAAAATAACAAGATATCAACAGGATTTCCATTATTTAAATCCATTTTTTCCACAGGGGACTTGACTTTTCTGGTGGATTATCTATTATAGATTTTAGACTGCAAACGCCAGTTTTTTTGTTTCTTTGGATGATTTGCGGTTCAAATTTCATACAACTGAATAGAAAAAAGGTCTTTTTTATCCGAACGTAAATAGTGTATAAAAAACATGACTTTAGACAGCATTCGATTAGAGGGTGATGACATGCCGGTAGAAACTCCGTCACCTGACACTCCTGACACGGGCGACCAGCTGACAAACGAAGGAGAAGACGCAGGAGGCGACATAGATGAAGGCAGTGGCACAGAAGGCGCAGAAGGAACAGACGAAAAATAATCCGCCTTTTGATTCATAATCTTGTGAATTTTCCAAAATCCCCGGTTCACCCGGGGATTTTGATTTTTGTAAAGATGGCGCAAGAAGGGATTTTTTATAGGAAAATGCGTATAATATCTATATTCATATGGAAGGGAGAGAATACTATATTTTTGGGAAAGATTTAACGGCTAAAAACGCAGAGAA
Organism: Candidatus Niyogiibacteriota bacterium; assembly: GCA_016204155.1. Lineage (GTDB taxonomy): Bacteria > Patescibacteriota > Minisyncoccia > 1-14-0-10-42-19 > 1-14-0-10-42-19 > 1-14-0-10-46-36. The sequence continues at coordinate 3,105 of JACQLG010000052.1, forward strand.
AATAACCGCTGTCTTTGAGAAAGAGCTTAAAAAGATGAGCCAAAAATTTTTTATTCCAAAAACGAACCGGTAGTGTTACAATGGCGATAGACAAGTTCCCTAAAAAACCGGATCGGAGGTTCTGATGGAACAATATTTGATGCCCAAAAAACTAGACTTTAAGAATTTAAGATTGTGTCTAGATAACTATTCCGCCGATTTTCTGTTCATTAGATTGATTGGCTCAATGGGCGGTACGGTAAAAGTCAATGAAAAATTAGAAGGCCGAAAGCTTGATTTTTGGAAAAATAAATCGGGCCTGCATCTCCTTATTGATTCAAGCGAAGTATTTCACTTTCCTCTCAATGATTACCAGGAGGCTAATCAGACGGGGTTTACTCTCGCGTATGAACGATTTGAAACGATCAAAATCAAAGGCTATCGTGGTTTTGGGGAAAAAATGGTCATGCTAGGTCGCGGAATTGATCCTTATGATCCTAGTCTTCCAGAGCCCCAAAGATCGTTTTTAAGAACCGTATTAGATAATCATCTGATGGAGATATTTTTTGAGGGTAGAGTGAATCTTAAATTTCATTCATGGTTGGAAAAACCGCATTGGAAATATTGGACTATTGATAAACCAGGTAATATTCATGAAAGCATATTAAAACAAGAAATCGAGTATGGCGAAGGAGATTCTTAATGAAAAGCAAAAACATCTATCTTCCACATCGCTCTTCCGGGGGCGATTTTTTTATTAAAAAAATTGACATAGAAAAGCAGATGATATAAAATTGATGAAAATCTTAACAGACATAAAAAGGAGGATTTATAATGCCTATAGTCGTGGTTTATGGAATCCCCGAACAGGCAAAGCCTGTTCAGATCAAATCCTTACGTGCTGATTTGGCGTTTGCAGTGGCTTCCATAGAAGAGCTGGGAGTCCAACCCTCGGGAGTATATGTCTATCCCTTAAAAGAAATGCAGGACTTTGGATTTTCAAGTGGTTTGGGCGCTATTTCGGCAGTTGTCCAATTATATCAGAATGAAAAACGAACACGTGGCGTTTTGGAAAAAGTGGCCAAAAGAGTAGTTGAGACAATCAAAAGGAGGGAATTCGCTGATTTCAAAAAAGTTGGGTGCGACATTCAGTTTCTTGCAGGAATTTCATATGAAGAAGAGTAGAAAATACAGTAATGCAATTTAAAAAATCAGCCGCAAACTAAAGAAACAGAAATATGCCCTGACAGTTGTAAAACTGTTTAGGGTTTTTTATTTGTTTTGAATGTCATTTTGAGATGGGGCAATGACTTTTCGTACCCGATTTAACGAAAGTTGTTATTTAAAGCCATTTTTGCAGTTTTCGCTTGACATTGCCTATGTTTTTATGTATAATGTATGCAAAGTTACTGAAAAATCAAAATATAAGGAGGTAGAAAACAATGCAGGAGTTTCATATAACTCATATAACTTTTTTGCACATCCCGTTTCATAGCGGATCTGACGACAACGCTGTCTGGCATGCCCCCGTTGACTTCTGGGTGAGATCAAACGAAAAAGTCGAAGGCAAAAACGAAAAACTTTTGCTTTCTACGCTTTCTGAAAGTCACGACAAGATGAATTTTTATCAAAAAGAGGTCATAACGGGCAAGGGCTTTGGTGGTTCGGTTGTTGCGTTTCACATGGAATTAGGCACAGGAATGATCTTGAAGTTATATTCCGATACACCTATTCCAGAGGGATATTAAGCTTATTTAATTTAAGTTAAGGCGGTCGTCTAAACCCCGACCGCCCACTCTTCTCAGGGCGCCAACATTGTTTGGCGAGCTGAGAAGAGTTGTTTGAGAAGTAAATAAAAAAACAAATAGGAGGAAATATCATGTCAATTAATAAAGAATGGCCATTAATAGAGGAAGAGTTTAGAAAACGTCTAGAATCGCTTTATGCCTATCCCAAATCTAAAGACGGTACAATTCTTATACCCGTGGGTCCACCATACCCATACGATTATTACGATGGTTCTTTAGTGAAAGAGACGGAAAGGTGGTTTCAATATTTTTACAATCTTTCCTACAACCTTTCCAATTATAGTTTTCTTGGCGCAGAGCCGGAAATTGTAATTCCGGACGGAGGATATCGAGATTCCCATTTGAGAAAATTTATAATCCGGCCGGGGGGTTTTAACTAAGAGAAAGAAAAAGGATGGAGTGATGCAGTCGCACGCTTCATCTTTTTGTTTTAAAAAAGAGAAATAATCAGTGCTGCGCACTTCGTAGCTCCTCGTGCTGCGTAGCGAAGCTACTTCGCAGAGCAGCGCACAAGGAGCGAAGAAGTGCGGGAAGGGGGAATCGGACCCCCGACTGCTCTTTGGAAGAGAGCTATTTTACCACTAAACTACTCCCGCGATATTCGTATAGTAGCGGAAAGTGAGACACAATAAAACCCCCTTCTTTGCAAAACTAAAAAAATGTGTTATTATAGTAAGAAGAATTGGCAAGGAGGTTAAAAATGGAATCAGCGATAGTGTCAGGATCAGCAATAGTAGGCGTCGGCACTACGGGATGCAGTAAATCTCATTTGACGCCATTACAGCTTATAAGGCAGGCCTTTTATAGCGCGGTAGAAGACGCCGGAAGCGATATTCTTAAATGTATTGACGCATTAATCGTTGTTCCGCCGACTATCGGAGATAAAGGAGCAACATCTACTGTTATTGCGTCAGAATTAGGGATTCTTTCATCTCTTTCTGTTTATCTTACGGATCCTATGATGGGCGCAGGCCCGATAAGCGCTTTAGACTTCGCTGTTAAATTAATTCGCATGAATGTTGTCAGGGCGGTTGCGGTAGTTGCGGGTGATTCTTTTACATCTCTCGGCGGGAAAGAAATGTTGAAGCGAATGGGAGAAACGATCAATCATCCTGATTATCAGGACTTCTCACAGCCGATCGTCCCGATACTTTATGACCAGGTAGCACAGTGGCATATGAAAAAATATGGAGTACCGCGGGAACGATTGCGGGAACAATTCATGATGGTTCCCGTGCTGATGAGTATGCAGGCGTCGCGCCATCCAGGCGCGATAAATCGTAGAGTGATTACTCTTGAAGACGTTCGTGCGTCGCGGCCGATAGGAAAAGTGACGAACAAGTCTGAATGCGCGTGGCCTGCTGATGGCGCAGGCGCATGTATTGTTGCGCGCAAGGATCTCGCGCGCGACTGCAAACATAAACCGATAGCAATACACGGCGTAGGAACATCGTATAGGCCTTTTTTCCTTCCCGATCCCGAAGTTTTCGATATGACAGAGACATTCTTTCCAGCACGCGCGGCGGCGCGTCAGGCATTTTCTATTGCAAGTCTCACACCGCTTGATATTGGATTGTGGCAAATTTATGACTGTTTTCCTATTTGTTTTTTGAGATTTCTTGAAGAGTCAGGCTTAGTGCATGAGGGAGAAGGCGGTGAATGGATTGAGATGATGTATAAACAGCGTTTATCTCATTCTCATCCCGATATATTTCCTGTAAATACGCATGGCGGACTATTGTCAGGCGGCGCGCCGTGGGCAACACCCGCGATTTTCTCGCTTATTGAGGCGGTTTTACAGATACGCGGAGAGGCAGGAGAACGTCAGGTTACGCAACCAGATCCTTCATTGGTATACGCGAACGGAGGCATTTTTCATTACAGCGCCGTTGCAATCATTGGAGAAGATTGAAAATTAGAAAATAAAGTAAAAAAAGAAAGCCCTGGAGCAAAGACGCTCCCGGGCTTTTCATTTTTTATTTCATA
>JACQLG010000050.1 GCA_016204155.1 Candidatus Niyogiibacteriota bacterium
ATTGAAGCGCATAAAAAAGCGCGGGGAAAGATTGAAATACGAGGGAAACTCTCTCTTACATCAAAAGAAGATCTCAGTATTGTTTATACGCCGGGGGTGGCAGGTCCCTCGCGCGCAATACATGACAACCCGGAAAGCGCCAAAGATTTAACCGCGATGAAAAATAGCGTTGCGATCATTACCGACGGCAGCGCGGTTTTGGGTCTTGGCGATATCGGTCCCGAAGCAGCGCTTCCCGTCATGGAAGGAAAAGCGCTTTTATTTAAAACATTCGCGGGGATTGATGCTTTCCCAATAACCCTGTCCGTGCGCGAGATAGAAGATATCGTAGGCGCTATTGCGGCTATCGCACCGACATTCGGGGGTATTAATCTTGAGGATATTTCTGCGCCCCGCTGTTTTGAGATAGAAAGACGTCTTGCACAAGAACTCCCTATCCCTGTTTTTCATGACGATAAAGATGGAGTTGCGATTGTTGTCCTTGCGGGTCTTATGAACAGTCTCGAGGTAATACGAAAGAAAAAAGAAAATATTCGTATTGTTATTAACGGCGCTGGTGCTGCGGGGACTGGAATTTTGAAACTTCTTTCTCTATGGGGAATAAGCCGTATTTCCATTCTTGACCGGGGAGGGATTATTTCTGATGAGAGAAAAGATCTCTCTCCGCATAAAAAGGAATTTTTGCCACTGCTTGATCCGGCTATAAAAAAAGGAGGGCTTGCGGATGCGCTGTCAGGCGCTGATGTATTCATCGGTGTTTCGGTCGGCGGCGTACTCCATGAAAAAGCAATACGGAATATGAATGCCGATGCGGTTGTATTTGCGCTTGCGAATCCTGACCCCGAGATCATGCCGGAAGCCGCAAAAAGGGGAGGAGCGCGGATCGTCGCAACCGGACGCTCCGATTTCGTAAATCAGATCAACAACGCGCTCGTTTTCCCGGGCTTGTTCAAAGGACTCTTGGATGCGCGTTTAATCCTCGTTACCGATAGGATGAAAATTGCTGTTGCGTCAGCGCTCGCGGGACTGATCCCGGATCCTGCCGAGGAAAAAATAATACCAGATATATTTGATATCAGAGTTGTGGACGCAGTTGCGCAAACAGTAAAGCGTTTTGCATAATAAAGGTATACGCTATGAAAGCAATCCATTTGGAATCGCTTGTATTTCGGGATGTTCTCCCAAAACGTTTTGCTGACTATGAACAGTTTTTGTCGACACGGAGAAAGAACGCCATTCTTGGGACTGCAAAAAAGATAAAAGGAAAACGCATTATTCATATTAATACTGCGCCCGAAGGCGGAGGGGTCGCGGAGCTTTTGAAAAGTTTAGTGCCGCTTGAATCGAGCGTGGGGTTAAAAAGCGAATGGTATACTATAACGGCGCCTCCGGGATATTTTACCATGACAAAAAAAATTCATAACGCGCTGCAAAGCTCGCCTATTTCGCTCACGGATAAAGAAAAAGCCGTATACAAAGAAGTAAACCGGAATATTGCGTCCGACCTCTCTTTGCTGCCTTGCGCGGATATCTATGTTATCCACGATCCGCAGCCTGCGGCAGTTATCGCTGATTTTCATCAGGGAGCGATGATTTCGCGCATTCATATTGATCTTTCTAATCCGAATGGAGAGGTTCTCGCGTTCTTGAAGCCGTATTTCAAAAAATACGACTGTATTGTTTTTAGCATGGAAGAATTTTCTATTCCCGGCATAGATACGAAAAAAGCATTTATCCTTCCCGCAATTGATCCGTTGGTCAGAAAGAATATGCCTTTGGGGGAAGATGCGTGCCATACGATTTTAAAAAAATTTTCCATTCATCCGAACAAGCCGCTCATAAGCCAGGTATCGCGTTTTGACCCGTGGAAAGATCCCATAGGCGTACTACAGGCGTTCTATCATGCGAAAAATGAGATAGAATCGCTTCAGCTTATTCTTGTGGGTCCTCTTGATGTAAAGGACGATCCTGAAGCGCTTGAAATTTTTGAGCACGTAAAGAAGAATGCGAAAGGGGATCCGGACATTTTCCTTTTAACAGATACTGATGATATGTTGATCAATGCGGTGCAGACGGCATCAGATGTTGTGCTCCAGAAATCATTAAAAGAAGGGTTTGGGCTTACGGTGACGGAAGCAATGTGGAAGGGGAAAGCGGTAGTTGCGGGGAATGTCGGTGGCATCGTAAAACAGATACGCAGCGGCAGAGATGGTTTCTTGGTGAATACGCCGTATGAAGCATCAGAGCGCATCGTTGAGATACTAAAGGATGAAAAATTAAAAACACGCCTCGGCAAGTCTGCCAAAGCGCGTGTTCGCGACAATTTTTTAATTACGCGCCATCTCCACGATCACTTGAAATTGTATGCGGAGGTAATTACATGAGACGATTATGCGAGATATCTCCATATCCTCTTAAAAATTCTTTCCCGCTCATTTCTTTTTTTCCTGCAGGTTTTATTTTCAGAATAATAAGCGATTTATCCGAAGCGTTAACTTCTAAGGCGCCGTTTTCTGTGCGGAGAGCCGTTCCGGGGAGACTATCTTCGGAAATCGGATTTCCGCATTTGGCTTCGAGGATAAGCAGGCGTATTTTTTTGCTTGTGCGGGGTTGTAGCCAAAATGCGTAGGTCCCGGGCCAAGGATTCAATGCCCGAATTTTTCGTTCAATGATTTCAGCTGGTTTATTCCAATTAATATGTAAATATTCTTTTTCATTTTTTTTAGTTAATGTCGCTTCCGCATGGTTTTGTTCTTTTGGTTCAATCTCTTCATTCATCCATTTCGAGATAATTTCAACAAGCATTTCCGCCCCCAATGCCGCTAATTCTTTTTCTAATTCTTTGTAAGTATATTTTTTATTTTTCGTTTTGAGCTTTTCGCTTTTTAAAATCGGTCCATGATCGATTTCTTTATCCGCAAGCATAATCGTTGCTCCTGGAATTTCATTTTCGAGAATAGTGGATTGGATCGGACTCGGGCCGCGTAATTTTGGCAGGAGAGATGGATGGATATTGAGCGTTCCTTTGCGAGGGATAGCAAGAATTTCTTCAGGTATTATTTTTCCGTAGGAGGCGACAACAAAGAGTTCAGGATTTTTTTGTTGGAGCGTCCTTACAGTATGCTTATCATTGAGATGTTCGGGAGTAATGACTGGAATCGCGTTTTTTTCTGCCCATTCTTTTACAGGAGTAGGTGAGAGGACGAGTTTACGTCCGTGAGGACGATCGGGAGTTGAAACAACCAAGAGGGGCCTCATATGCGAGGCCGCAAGTTTTTCTAATGCGGGGATTGCGAATGCCGATGTGCCGAAGAAAATGGTATTCATGGAGTTCCTATTTTTTCTGATATTTCTTTCGGTGCAATTGTCGCGGTATCTATGAATAAAATACCGTTCAAGTGATCAACTTCATGCTGGAAGATCTGTGATAAGATGCCTGAAGCGCCTCGTTCAAATTGCTTCCCCTTTTCATTGAACGCGCGTATCGTTGCCTTTTCATGCCGTTCCATTATGCCGTACACCTCTGGAATGCTTAAGCATCCTTCATGTTTTATAATCTTGCCTTTTGATCTCTTGATAATCTCCGGATTAATATATACATCTATTTTCTCCAAGGGATTTTTTTTTCGTTCTTTCACGGTTTCTTCGGAACCGGCCGTCTGCAGGAATTCTTTTTTCAGCGCTATAAATATTCTTTTTGATATGCCGATCTGTGGGGCGGCAAGCCCGACGCCGATCGCCGTTGCGGTAAGAACTTCTGCCATTTTTTTTACTATGCCTTGTATTTCTTTTGAGGGGATTTCTTTTTGAGGCACTTCTTTTGCCTTTGCTCGTAAGATGTTATTTTTTTCTCCTTTGAATACTATGATCATAGGATGTTTTTATTTTTTTTGAGATTATACATACTGTAGCACATTTTTTCAATAGATGCGCATACCAGGTATAATAGAATGGATGGAATGGTATAAAAGAACTGTAGAATCCGCGTTAACGGAATTGAAGACGGATGCGGATGCCGGTCTTTCCTCCCAAGAGGCAGAAGCCCGTCTTTCGCGCTACGGGCCCAATGTTCTGAAACAAGAAACATCATTTCGTTTTTTTGGGTTGTTATTTGACCAGATAAAAAGTCCGCTTGTTTTTATTCTTATTATTGCCGGTTTTATCTCGATCGCCATACATGAATATACCGATGCGCTTGTTATTTTTATAGCGGTATTCATTAATACCGTCATCGGAATCTACCAGGAGGGGCGTGCCGGCAGAGCATTTGATAAGCTTCGTTCTTCCGTAAAAAAATACGCGGTCGTTCTCCGTAATGGAAAGCGGATGGAAATGAACACGGAACAGATCGTGCCCGGCGATATCGTCGTACTTGAGGCCGGATCACAGGTTCCCGCGGATGTCCGCCTCATTATGCTAAAAGGCCTTGAAGTGAATGAGGCGATATTAACGGGAGAGTGGATGCCGCAGGAAAAAAATGCGCGGGAACTTGTAGGGGATAACCGCATCACTGAACAAAAAAACATGGCGTTCATGGGGACGCTTATTGAGGATGGTTTTGCGAAAGGGGTTGTGGTTGCAACGGGGCAGGAGACCGAGCTCGGGAAAATAGCAGGATTCCTGAAAAACGAAAAAGAAGAATTAACGCCGTTTCAAAAAGGCGTTGGAAGGTTAGCGCGGATAGTCGGGATTATTGTCGTTGCGATCGTCATTATTATTTTTACATTGGGAGTTTTTCAAGGCGATGCTATTGCCGAAATGTTTTTAACTGCTGTTGTTATTGCTGTTGCCGCGATCCCCGAAGGGCTTCCGGTTGCCGTAACCATCATTTTGGCGATAAGCATGTCGCGGATATTAGGGAAAGGAGGGCTTGTTAAAAAACTTGTGAAAGCTGAAACGCTCGGTTCAACAACTATTATTCTTACCGACAAGACAGGAACGCTTACAAAAGGAGAGATGAAATTGCGGTATGCCATATCCGCAAATGACCTTCTCGCGGGAAAGCAGGAAGGCCAGGATTCGGATGTGCTGACCGTTGGCGTAGCAACGTCAAGCGCGTTTATTGAAAAACGAGATACGGGTTCTGCGGAGTGGATAGTCCGCGGGAAGCCGACCGATAAAGCTCTTCTTTACGCAGGAATGGAAAAGAACATAACGCTTGACGCGATACTTGAGAAAGAGGAACGCGTTGATTTTCTTCCGTTTGATTCCGAACGGCGCGTTGCCGTAGCCCTCCATAAGAATCGGGAGGGGAGCCATACCATGTATGTGACTGGAGCTCCCGAAGTTCTTATTGAGAGTTCATTTTTTCTCGGAAGCGAGGCGCATCCATTATCTGTATATGATAAACATATGATACAGAAAGCATACGACGCGTTTACGTCGGAAGGCATGCGGGTTGTAGCGGTTGCAAGGAAAATGGTCTCGTATAATGAGATTCCGAGAAAAAATAGGGGAAAACTTTTAGAAAAACTTGCCTTTACCGGACTTATCGCATTCAATGACCCGATACGGCTTGATGTCGGCAATGCCATTGCCTCCGCGAAAGAAGCGGGTCTTCGTGCCGTACTCGTAACCGGAGATCATGCAAACACCGCACGCGCCGTTGCGCACGAAACCGGATTATCAATGGAAGAAGAAGTGATAACCGGCGAAATGCTTGAAAAGATGAATGATGAAGAAGTGCGGCAGGCCATTACTACCCATCAGATATTTGCGCGCGTATTGCCTTCGCAGAAGCTTCGTCTTGTGCGCATGCTCCATAAAGAAAAAGAGATCGTTGCAATGACCGGAGACGGCATAAATGATGCTCCCGCATTAACCGAGGCCGATATTGGCATTGCCGTGGGTTCAGGGACTGACGTTGCAAAAGAAGCTTCCGATCTTGTCCTCCTGCATGACAGTTTCGGCATAATCGTAAAAGCGATAGCAGAAGGGCGCATAGTCCTTTCAAATCTTCGCAAGGTCATTACGTATGTCCTTGCGACAAATTTTTCCGAAGTGATATTGGTGAGCGCCGCATTGCTCATGAAATTTCCCTTGCCGGTCCTCCCGGTTCAAATCCTTTGGGCGAACCTTATTGAAGAGGGTTTTATGAATTTTGTTTTTGCGTTTGAAAAAGGGGACGATGTGTTGAAGGAAAAAGGAAATCAAGGAGGATCGGACAACATCATTACGCGGGAAATGTGGTTTATTATTGTCGGCGCAGGAATTATTACGAGTCTTTTGCTTGTCGTGCTTTTGTTGTATCTTTCCGCAAAGGACTATCCGATTGAAGAGATACGTACTATCCTTTTTGCGGGACTGTCGCTCGACGCGCTCTTTTTTGTATTTTCTATAAAAAACCTTAAAAAACCTCTCTGGAAAATAAATCTTGTTGATAATACATATTTGCTTTTTGCATTTTTTATAAGCGCGGTATTTCTTATTGCCGCCCTGACATTTCCGCCTCTGGAACATATATTACAGACCGTAACGCCATCATTAGGCGAATTTGTGATGCTCGTAGGCATTGGGCTTTTTAATCTTTTAGCAATAGAGGCGGCGAAGTGGTACTATATAATAAGAAAAATGAAAATGTGACCGTTATGTATTCTCCGCTGATCCTTATTCTTATTTTTGTCATTGCGTTTTTTACCCTTGCGCGCTCAAGTGCCGTGCTTATCCGGGGGCTTACGCTTTTCGGAAGGGTTCTCCGCCTTTCGGAATTCGCGATTTCTTTTTTGCTGATGAGTTTTGCAACGTCGGTCTCAGAACTCTTTGTTGGTATTTCATCCGCCGCCGGAGGAATCTCGGAACTTTCTCTCGGCAATATTTTCGGCGCAAACCTCCTTAATATCACGATTGTGATTGCGATCCCTATTTTGATTGCGCGGGAGAAGATAGAGATAGAGTCAAAGATACGGCGTCGGAATTTCTGGTTCATTTTTTTTCTGTCGCTCTTTCCATTCTTGCTGGGACTTGACGGCGTGATATCGCGCGGAGACGGCGTCATTCTTTTGATTCTTTTTGTATTTTATATCATGCTGATTGCAGGAGAGAATGAATATTTTTCCAAAGTCTATAAACCGGCTCAGTTTCATGAAGGAATATTTAAACGCGGATATCAGGCGCTCATTTTTTTAGGGTACGGATTTTTGTTCCTTATTATCTCGTCTGCGGTTCTTGTGTGGGCCAGCAAGGAATTAAGCCTTCTTTGGGCTATAGGCACGCTTTCATTCGGCGTTCTGTTCGTATCTCTTGGAACAACCTTGCCGGAACTGATTTTCGGGGTACGCGCCGCGCTTTCGGAGCATGGCGCCATGACCATAGGGAACGCCATCGGTTCTATTGCATTCAATAGCGCTTTTATTGTAGGAATTGTCAGCATTATTCAGCCGATTACTATCCGTTCTCCGCTTGAATTTTTCTTCGTACTCGGCGCATTCATTGCTGCATTTCTCTTTTTCAATTATTTTATTTATCAGCGGAACACTATTACAAAAAAAGAAGCACTCATTATGATCTCCATATATCTTATTTTTGTTTCGTTTGAATTTTTATGCAAATCGTGCTTGGTATTTTAATAGGCGTCGTATTAGGCGGCATAAGCATTTATCTCGCGACCCGCAAATCGCAATCGTTTTTAATGCTTCAACAGCAATTACATGCGATTGACAAGCGTTTAGACGAAAAACTTGGGGAATCAGGACGCATGATGCAGAATCAATTCGGCGAATCCGCGCGCATCATCCGCGATGTTACGGAGCGCCTTACCAAGCTTGATGAAACAAATAAACAGGTACTCGGCTTTGGCGAACAGCTGCAGCAGTTCCAGGATATTTTAAAGAATCCGAAACAGCGGGGGACATTCGGAGAATACCAGCTGGAAACTCTGCTCCAAAATATATTCCCGCCAAAGATGTTTAAAATGCAATATGAATTCAGGGACGGAATAGTATTGGATGCGTCAATTTTAGTTAAATATAAAATAATACCCATAGATTCAAAGTTCAGTTTAGAGAATTATAACCGCATTCAGGAAACGCGCGACCCGCAAGAGCGTGAACGGCTGGAAAAAGTATTCAAGCATGACTTGAAAACCCGCATAGACGAGACAGCAAAATATGTGCGCCCCGAAGAAAATACGATGGATTTTGCGTTCATGTTCATCCCGGCAGAAGGAATTTATTATGATCTTCTTGTTAATCAGGTGGGTACTGTCAAAACAAATACGCGCGATCTTATCGATTACGCATTTATCGAGAAAAAAGTTCATATCGTATCCCCGACAACGCTATTATCGCATCTTAAAATGGTATTTCAAGGTTTGCGCATGCTCCAGATTGAGGAGTCCGCAAAAGAGATACAAAAGCGGGTGGGAGAGCTTTCAAAACATATTAGCGCATATAATGAGTACTTCTTAAGGCTTGGGAAAAGTCTTGATACGACGGTCAACACCTATAACCGCGCTTCACGCGAGCTCAAAAAGGTAGATAGCGATGTGCTGAAAATAAGCGGTGAAGGAGGCTCAATTGAACCACGGCTTGTCGGAAAAACTGAAGCAGGGGAGGAGGTTGAAGGTTGACATTTTTATCCTCGCAGGATAATCTTGACTATTATGACATTTGCGGTATTTGCGACAGGCGGGAAACAATATATTGCTGAAAAAGGCAAAAAAATAAAAGTAGAAAAATTAACTTCAAAAGGAAAGAAAGGCGGCGTTGAATTTGATACTGTCCTTTTGATAGAAGACGGTAAGAACGTCACGCTCGGCAGCCCCTTCATCCCGGGCGCAAAAATCATTGCCGAAGTTTCAGGCGAAGGGCGGCATAAAAAAGTAACTGTTGTCCGTTATAAATCAAAAACGCGCTATCATAAAAAAAAGGGCCACAAACAGCATTACACCGAAATAACAATTAAAGACATAAAAGCAAAATAAAACTCCGGGTGACAAAAGTGCAGAATTCTGCCAGTGGACAGATATTGGAAGGAAAATAGATATCAATCGCATCTTCTTTTTACTGACGGTCGTTGTTAAAAGAAAGTAGCCATATTTAACTTAAAGTGCCATCTTTTGTGACTTTAAAGATATGGATACAGTTCCCTAAATTATAACTTTTAATCTGTTTAACAATAAGTTCGGGAAGTGGCCGCTTACCAGACCAAACACTCTTCTGTAATTGCTGAAAGCCAGATGCAGCAAGGAGGTCTCGAAGCCGACCTCTTTTTCGACGTTCACTTTCAGGGATATCAAAAACGATGAGACGCATTTTACTGTCTTCCGGAGGTAAGATAATATCTTCGATATCGTTCTCTATAGTTGCAAGATATTTTTTTCCTGCATGTGTGATTTCCCATGCATTGTTTTTATTCCTTCCTGTTTTAACAACGAACCCTTTCCTCTTCAGCCGGGAAAGCGTGCGAGAAAATGCTATTTTTCGTTTTTGTTTATCGTGTTTCCTATAAGGAAGAGGAAGGCCGAGAAAAGCACGAGAGGGATGGGTAAAGCCGTAAGTAGGATTAAGAAATCCTTGATCAATAACCTCAAGAGAAGCTTCTCCCAAACGTTGTAAGATAATAAGAAGCACCCGATTGAATTTCGGGATTCTCCCTTTTGTTTCCGCG
>JACQLG010000055.1 GCA_016204155.1 Candidatus Niyogiibacteriota bacterium
CCCCCATACTTCGCTAAAGCTTCGTAGGGCAAAGCAAAGAAAAACTTGCTTGCCCGCCGTAGCTCAAAGAGCGAAGGCGGAAAATTGTTATTTGTGCGTCCGAACTATTTCAAGAATAGACCATTTGACTTGCTCTTCGATAAACTCAGTGCTCGCTCATGGGGAGCTATAAATGCGCGCAACGAATATTTTTCTTACAAAATGTCCGATCGGACAAAATGTAAGATCGAACAATGTTCAAACTTCTAGTTCAAGCATTTTTAATGCTCGTCCTCGCGGAGCTTTAACAAAGTAGGTTTTTCTGGATAAGTAGCGCGGAGAGGCAGACCGTGCTACTCTAGAAATTATAAGAAAATTGTCAAAATTTTATTACGGTTTAAGGGAAAAGAAAATTTTTTATGACCGTAACTAAAAGCGAAAATATTGATGAGGCCCTTTTAATATTTCGAGATTTTGTTGCCAAATTCCATAACGATACCTATGATTTTGAGTTTTGCAACGGATATATTTTGCAAGCAACAAGAAACTATTTTGATTCTCGAAAGTTTAGTGATGGGCTTGTAATATTTACCAAAAAGCGGGGAGTGGATAATTTTGTTATTGTTTCTTGCGTTGGCGACAATCGCGCAAAGAATATCTTTGCTGTTGTGAAAGAATTGTTTGAAAATTCGGGCAAACCAGTTTTTATAAAAAATGTAGGAAAAGAACTTGAGCAAGATCTTTTGAAGTTTGGTTGTCGTCACTATCGTGTAGATGAGTGGTGGGACGACCAATCCAAATATGATGACAATTCTTTCCCGGAGCAGGTTTTGAATACGAAGCAACTTGTTGACCTTGAAGGCCCGAATTTTCAATCTTTGCGTGAGGAACAAAATCGGTTTAACCGAGAGTATCAGATCGAGGCGCGGAGGTGGGAAGTTTGTAATCTCGAAACTGTAGAAAAAATTTTGAAAAAGTGGATAGATAATATACATCTTCGCAACGACTGGAACAAAGAGGAGCTCCACGCTTCCCATGAAATTTTTTGCAATTCTCGCAATGACTTGATTCATTTTGGTATTTACGATTCGAAAAATAATAAACTAATTGGTTTTCTGGCATTTAGTGAAATATCACCGAAATGCTTGGGATACAATGTTTTGGTAAACGATTTTGTATATAGAAATTCATATCGCATACTCATGTTAGAAGGTGCGAGAATCGCAAATTCCCTCGGTTATCAATACTTGAATATTCAAGGGTCGGAAGATACGAATCAATATTTGTCCAAGCGTCGCTTAAAGGCAGAATTTGAAATTCCGAAGGAACATTTGATCTTTGATAAAAATTCATGTTTTTGAAATTTGCCGCCCCCATACTTCGCTAAAGCTTCGTAGGGCAAAGCAAAGAAAAACTTGCTTGCCCGCCGTAGCTCGAAGAGCGTAGGCTGGAAATTGTCATCCCCCTTTGCTTCAGCCAAAGGCTGATCCGCCTTTGGCGGAAAAGCTCCAGCGGACAAGTCGGCGCGGCGGATTGTCCCGAGCGCAGTCGAGGGGAGCCGCGATTTCGGAATTTCGCAGGGGGAATTCCCTGCCTACCGGCAAGCAGGCTCGCCGCCTGCGGCGGCGAAAACCGTCCGAGCTACTTTAAGAATAGACCATTCTTTATGGAACATCCTCGCGTTTGTATAATCACGCCCACATATAATGAAAGAGAAAATGTGAAAGCGCTTATAGAACAAGTGCTTGCGTTGGGTATCGCGAATATGAGGATTGTTGTGATTGATGACAATTCTCCGGATGGTACGGGCAAGATTGCGGAAGAGCTGGCGCGAAAACATCCTATCACCGTTATTCATCAGCCGGAAAAAACAGGACTTGGGCGCGCCTATGTAAAAGGATTTTTACATGTATGCGCCCTACCTGTCGGGCAACAGCCGGACTTTATCATACAGATGGATGCAGATTTGTCGCATGATCCGGCAGTCATTCCGGACATGCTTCGATATATAAAAAATCATGATGTTGTCATTGGATCGCGCTACGTTCCGGGAGGCATAATTAAAAATTGGAGCCTTGACCGCCGTCTCTTGAGCCGTTTTGGAAACATGTATGCGCGAATCATACTTCGACTTCCCTATCGCGATGTTACGGCTGGCTTCAAATGTTACCGGCGATCAGTTGTTGAGCGCATGAATATGAAAACATTAGATTCAGTCGGATATAATTTTCAAATAGAGACAACGTATCGGGCGCATCGCGCAGGGTTTTCCATACAAGAGATTCCTATTACGTTTACGGAACGTAAAAAGGGCGTTTCAAAAATCAACTTTTTCATTATAATGGAGAGTTTTCTTAAAGTGCTCCTTCTCCCTTTCCAGAAGAAGGCAGGAGCGGTACGCGATAGATCGTAAAAACTGCTTCATTCAGGGGTGAATAGATCGTATCAATCGGCTCTACGCGCAAAGCAAGGTCTGCGGATATTGCTTCTACTTTCTTTTGCCATTCATCAGAAACAGGTGAATGCCTGCTTATCTCTGTCGTAAGGATAAATATGACATCTTCAACGCCAAAATTTGCATAAAACGCGGTTCCTTTCGTGCTGAGCGTTTTTAAAAATTGCGTGAGTGAATGAATTGGAGAGGAATCATATAAACGCCGCCGTTCAAAAACCCAAATAGAGGGCGTCCAATCCATCCTGTCGTCATACACGAGAAGATGCGACTGTTGGACATGCGGATTTTTTTCTGCGCGTTTCTCTATCAACTTTGTTTGGTAATGAATAAGTTGAGGTTCGTCTCCAAATGTGACGATATATGACGGATCAGAGTAGGTTTTGTAAAAATTCTCCACATATTGGTCAAGCTGGTTGTATCCTGCCCATCGAGGCCGATTTGCGCTTGAGATTAACGCATTATTCAAAAAAGGAGCTGGAATAAGCTGATTTTGGATCGCAAAGAGCATTTCCCACAAAAACATGACTATGACGATTCCAGCCATGATGGTCCGTTTTGGTCCTTGCAATGTATTGCACAAGAGGCAACCGCCAAGTCCTATGGCAAGGGCAATAAATGGAAGCAGGATAACGCCAAATCGTTCACTGCCGCCAATCAAGGCGAGCATGCCAAGCGACCATGCAATGCCAAGCCACAGCATGATATATATATATTTTCGCCCTCTGTCGTTTATGGTCGCATATAAAAGTCCGATAATACTAAAACCAATCAGAATTTGGAATCCAATACTCATCGTACGCGCAACAAGAGTATATGCAGTTCCAAAAATATTAAAGCTTCTGCGTACTTCGCGCGTAAGTCCAGAAAAATCTTCAGGATGTTGTCCGATTAATGTGGAAAGAGCAGCATCAAGATGCCCTCGCTCCTGCCACATCATAAAGTTGTAGACAATAAGCGGGGAAATAAGAAGCAAGGCCGCAAAAAGCCCACAATAAAGCCATTTTTGCCGCCATGCCGACCGCTGCCACCACAAAAGCGCAATCAAAAAAACAGGGCCCATAAAGAGGAATGTATATTTAGTGAGAATTCCTAATCCCAGCATAATCCCCCACCACATGTAATTTTGCGGATTTTTTTGCGCTTTTATAAAAAAATAGAATGAGAGGATTATCCAGAGTACAAGAAAACCATCAAGAAGTCCGATGCGCGAAATCCAGATACTGTAGTTCATAACAGCTAATACGCTTGCGCTTGCAAGACCGACTATTGCATTGCCGATTTGTTTTCCTAAAAGATATATAAAGAAAATTGACAGCAATCCTATAAGTATAAATGGGATGCGTGCGACAAAAATGCTCTGCCCGCCTATCTTGAAGAATATCCACTGTATCGCAAACACCAGAGGCGGTGCGTCGTGGAATGATATATACTGCCACCATTGCGGTTCCGCAAACCAACTTACTGGAGTAGATTGCTTATTCGTTGCGGCTACATAGTCTATATACCCTATTGATCGAAAGGCATATAGTACGTCGTCAAAAATCATATCAGGACCGCTTAAATTCCAAAACCGCAATCCCCCGCCGATAATAAGAATTACAATAAGAATGAGAATAATCCGTTTTTTACTCATGAAACAAAAGAATTACTATTGTGTTTATTGTACAACATAATAATAATATGTGGACATAGTGTGGATATCTCTATTGGACATTATTACATTATATCGGACATATACATGGACATATCAAAAAATTGTTATTTTTCAATATAAAACCACTTATTCATGAAGTTTCATGTGAAACTGCAGTTATACACAAGCTGTTTATTTTTTCTTCTAATGTTGCTGCGGAAAATTTTTTGTTTCATGTGAAACTAACTATTTGCTAATGGATAACACTCAGTGTTGACCACCGCTTTCAAGATTCAATTTTTAATTCTATACTAAAGATATAAGATAAGATATCAAAATGGCCTTAAATAAAGCAATCTCGTATGTTTTCACGTGAAACTTCTCGACAGAGCTCTCTCGATAAATCTCGAGACAAGTCGGGGCAAGAAAAACAAAAAACAGCAAAAAGAAAATTAGGTGATCTTGGAGAGCGCATATTCGTGAAACATCTTGTGAAACATAGATATGAGATTCTTGATAGGAATTATCAAAAAAAGTGGGGCGAAATTGATGTTGTTGCAAAAAAGGACGATGTTATTCATTTTTTTGAAGTAAAAACAATGAAGCTTGGATTTGAGAAACTTGAAAGCGGGGATTATTATAATCCGGAAGAAAACGTGCATTACTATAAACAGAAACGCCTTGCACGGGCGATTCAAATTTATCTTGTACAGAAGAAAATACCAGAAAATCAAGAGTGCCAAGTAGATGTAGCCGCGGTTTTTCTTGATTTCAGAAGGCGTCGCGCTAGAATAAGAATAACTCAAGACATTGATTTGGCTTAGTGCTTAGAAGATTATCGGGCCGGCGTATGATGGTGGTACGTCTGCTTCTTGTCCCGCATTAAATTTTGCTTTCCAAGAATTTTATAAATCGGGGCGTAGTGTAATGGTAGCACGAGTCCTTTGGGAGGATTTAGTTCGAGTTCAAATCTCGGCGCCCCGACAAAGAATTGCAAAATTTTAGTGCGGGATGGGAGCCCCGTAGCAAAGCATAGCTTGCTACGGGGTAAACAGATAGACTGGGTTCGATTCCCAGCGGCCCGAATATGCAAGGAGCTCTTTATGTTGTTTCAACTCCGATTGGGAATTTGGGGGATATTACATTTCGGGCGCTTGAAATGTTTAAAAATGTTGATTATATAGCATGCGAAGACATGCGTGTAACGCGGAAGTTGCTTTCTCATTTCCAGATTTCAAAACCGCTTTTAAGTTATCGTGAGCATAATGAACAAAAACAGGCAGAAAAGATTCTTTCGCTCGTGAAACAAGGTAAAAACATTGCTTTGGTATCAGATGCTGGCACTCCTACCATTTCTGATCCTGGTTTTCGTATCGTGAAACAGGCGCGAGAGGAAGGAATTGCGGTTATTTCAGTTCCAGGACCTTCAGCAGTGATTGCGGCGTTAAGTATTTCGGGCCTGCCTACTGATTCATTTTTATTTTTAGGATTTCCTCCAAGAAAACCCGGGAAGAAAAAGAATTTTTTTAAATCGTTAAAAAAATATCCATATACGC
>JACQLG010000056.1 GCA_016204155.1 Candidatus Niyogiibacteriota bacterium
AGAAAAACTGTTTTCAATCGCTTTCGTAATAAAGTTGCTCCCCTCCGCGGAGTTGCCCGCTATCAAAGAAAAAAGCGGTATAAGCACATTGACGCCAATGCCCTCGAGAAGTCCGCTTGCGAAGCCGATGCCTGCGAGAATAAGAATTTGGGTTTTGTACGGTGAATACGCTTTTTTAAGAAAAAGAAGAGTATTTGCTATTTTTTTTATTGTCGCGATAAGGGGTATATTATTCATTTCTGATTTCTGTATGAGGGAAGTTTTGTCTTATCCACGCGGAAATAATTGAGTGATTCTTTTCAAGAAGCGAGAACCATCTCGAATGGTAGTCCCCACCTAGAAATGCCCGCGGAAGCCGTGCACGAGCACGTATTCTTTCCTCTCGCATTGCGTCAGAGGCAGTGATAAGATATATATTCCTCTCGTGAAACAACTCGGCAAATACAGGCAATTCATCGACATGTATCTCTCGTTCGTATAACGAGAGTATTGCTTGCGCGAACCCTTCGTCAATTATATTCTCTTTTCGTGAAAAAAATGCTTTACCTTCTTTTGCAATCGTATTCAGATATAATACGCGTACTTTGTGCCGGAGTAATAGCGCATTATTCTTGTTCTCTTTAATAATTTCCCTCAATAAAATCGAGCATACTCGCGGGCGAATACAAAAGAAAATGAACGCCCAGAGGCATCTTTCAAAATATCCCCTTGCCTCAATAAGCCGCGTGCCGTGCGCGCGGGAATATCTTTCCGCAAGATATGTTTTTCCGCTTCCTGGCAGACCAAAATATTCTGTGGTCATTTAAAAAAGTTATCCTGCGAGACGCTCCAATGTATCGGCAATTCGCTTCGCAGACCCGCCGTCATTTTTATGCAGTATATAACTAATGAGTTTTCCCCTCTCTGTCGAAAATAGCGGGCTCTGGCAACCAATCTCTAGCGTGGTTTGTACGGCGGACAAGAATTCTCGTTCACTTCTTACTAACCATGTTCCACCTGTATTAGTAACCGCCTTGATATAATCGGACACCAAAAGACGCTGCACCGACCGATGCGGGCTTACATCTTTCTTGACATCAAAACAAATATTCACAGAAGGTGTCCCGCACGCCGCCGCATCAAGAATCATCGTAGAAGCGATGTTAATAACAAGATCTGCGTGACGCATTGAGTTTGAGAGATGCGTGAGGTGCTCTTCCGAAATATCCCAGTTGTCGCGGAGAGCGCTCTCTTGTTCATCGCTTTTGTCTACTATGAAATCTGAATATTTCTCAAACGGTAAAAATTGGCGCATGTCATCCTTGTATTTTATATGGGGACGAATAAGCACCTGACAATTTTTTATATCTCCCCTCTCTATAAAGAGCCGGAGTAGTTCAAGATAATTCGCCTCATCGCACCGATTGCCGCCAGTAGAAACATAAAGAATTATTTTTTTTGCGGGATCAAAGCCGAGTTTCCTGCAAAAGAACTCCCTACTCTCAAGGTTTTTTTTCTGCGCGTATATGTCAAACTGCGGTGCTCCGGTGATGGTTATTTCGCGCGGTTTGTATTTTTGAAATCGCATCAACTGGTCGCGCATAAATGGCCCCCATGCGAGCATATGGTCCGCTTTCGTACGACATAAAATTTTTGAAGAACTGTCCCAGCTCTTTGGCATACCGACCGTGAGAACACCGTACCGCCGTGCCCCCTTCATAAGCGCGAAGTCTTGTCCCATTGCCGTATTAAACAAAAGGGCAGGTTTGTATTTCCGAAAAAGAGCGTCGCATTCCTTCTCCGGGTAAAGCGCATGTTCAATTGCGCGAAGCGCAAAAACAATGCCGGGGATATACCGGAGGGGAGCAAGGAGCAACATGCGAAGAATGTATAAGGGGACAGAAGGAATTCCTCCAACATATTGATACCTATACCGAACATATACCGTGCTATTAAAGATTGCCCCTTTTGAAAACTCGTTTAATAAAAGCTTGAGACGCGACCCCCCCGGGGGGGGCGGCAATTTTTCAAAGAATAGTTCTTTTTGACTATTAACGTTAAGGGCGGCAAAATCCCAATCATGCGGGACAAGGGCAACAACGAGAAATCCTTTTTTAAGCAACAAATCAATGACACCTGAATGAAAAAAATTCCTGAAAATAATGCCCCGTGAAATTGTAATAAAAATCGTCTTTTGAGGCGCGTTTAGACGAATGCTCTCTCGTGCAGATACGCCGTGTTCCGATTGTTCCCTTTCGCCCGATGAGATACCCATTGCTTCTAAGAGAAAGAGCACCTCGCGCGCCGCTTTGTTCCAAGAAAATTGTGCAGAACGTGTACGCCCTCTCGCGATGAGTTCCGCCCGGAGTTCCGGCTCATGCGCAATCTTCGTCAACATCCGCGCAATGTCATTCGGGTCGTGAGGATTCACGAGAAGCGCAGAACTACCGCCAATCTCCGCAAGCGACGATTGGTTTGAGGTAATGACGGGAATCCCGCAGTCCATCGCTTCAAGAACGGGGTAGCCGAACCCTTCTATAAGCGTCGGGAACACGAACGCATGCGCCCGTTTATATACATACGAAAGCTCGTTATCATTCAAATGCCCGATAAACAAAACTCTCCCTTCAAGATTATTTTCTCTTACATAATTGCGTATTGACTCATAATACTCCCCCGACCCGTTACCGCCGATGACAAGAGTAAAATCAGA
The DNA here is from genome assembly GCA_016204155.1 of Candidatus Niyogiibacteriota bacterium. GTDB lineage: Bacteria > Patescibacteriota > Minisyncoccia > 1-14-0-10-42-19 > 1-14-0-10-42-19 > 1-14-0-10-46-36. The sequence continues at coordinate 2,693 of JACQLG010000056.1, forward strand.
ATAGTTCTCAGAAAACATGCGGAACGCTTTTATGATATTTAAGACATTTTTTCGCGGCTTGATGATTCCAGCGAAGAAGAAGAATTTCGGCGGAAGCGGAACCGCTTTCTCCAGCACCCCGCTTATTTTTTTAAACCCGCAATAAATGACTCTTATTTTTTCTTCTCTCA
>JACQLG010000054.1 GCA_016204155.1 Candidatus Niyogiibacteriota bacterium
AAGAGAATTTGTAAACGTCTTAAATAAATATTTTCAAGAAAATATATCATCGAATTAATTTAATCGTTCCCTCCCTCCGACCGACCACCATCAAACTGCACTCTGGAAAAGAGTGCGAAAAAGCCTCAAAAGCCTTATGATACCTCATATCAAATAGTTCTAGATCGACTCACACCGTTAGGGCATATAGAATGTTGCATTTGACAGCGGTCCCCTTCTTCGATAATCTTTAAGACATATTGAATTTATTACAAAAAGGTCGTTGTTATTTGATGGTAATGAATACGAAATACGATGAAAAGATTTATTTATTTTTTGGTCGTTATTATTATTCTTGGCGCGATTCTCTTTATCACAAGAAAGGATGAAGAAGTGCAGTTGACCCGCGTGATAGTCGGCCATATCGGGCTTGCAAACGACCTTCCCGCTTTTATTGCGTTTGAAAAAGGATTTTTCCGCGAGGAAGGACTTGACGTAGAGTTGCGCAAGCTCGAGAGCTCAAAACTTGCGTCTGACGCGCTCTACGCAGGCGGTATTGATATATCCGCAGGATCATCGCTTGTCAATCTTTTGGGCGCCGAGGCGAATGATCCGGGCAAGATTATGTTTTATGCGCTCGGCAGGACAGGGAAGTCGGAAAATACGACGCTCGGCGGATTTATTGTTTTGGAGACGAGCTCTATTAATACGGTCGCCGATCTTGCAGGAAAGAAAATTGCGGTCTTTCCGGGAAATACCGCAACGTCTTTCCTGACGCGCTATTTTAAAAAGAACGGCGTTGATCCTGATACGGTCCTGTGGCAAAAAATGGTTCCATCCAACTGGCTTCCGTCGCTTGATAGCGGGGCGGTTGATGCAGTCTATGCTTATGAGCCCACCTATACGCTCGCAAAACTCCGAACGGAAAATAAAGTGCGTGTTATTGCATTCGGCGCCTTAGAAGACGAGGTTGACCCGCTCTATCTCGGCGGATCAACATTTGCTGTCCGTTTCGTTGCCGATAACCCTGATGCCGCCGCTTCGTATGTGAGAGCCTTTTATCGCGGTATTGATTTTATCAATACCAACGAGTCGGAAGCCCGTGCAATTCTCCAGTCCTACATTAATGTGCCGACAGAGGTCGCGATGAATATGAATTTGTATCCCGACGACAAGGTAGATGCTATCCAGCGCGATAAATTCCAGGAACTTTCCAATCTCTTGTTTGAAGAAGGAACTCTGCCGAATGCCGTAAATGTTATGCGCGACGAGCTTTATTATGTGTTGCCGTAAGTAAAGAAATTATAAGGTAATACGTTTAAAGAGAAAATGCGTCCCGCTTTTAGTGGGACGCATTTTCTTTGCTATACTAAAAGTACTTCCATGCCATTTATTACCGTACGCGACATCTCCTATAGCTATATTCATATGCAAAAAGGTATTCGCCGGCAAAACGCAGTGCTTGATTCTGTTTCTTTTGAGGCAGAGAAAGGGGAGCTTATTACTCTTTTTGGACCAAATGGGTCCGGTAAATCAACGCTTTTTCGGATTATTTCCGGCCTTGAGGATGCGCATACGGGCGAGGTTCGTATCGGAGGAACTCCGCCGGCGCGTGCGCGCATTGGCTTTGTTTTTCAGGATTATCGATCGAGCATGCTGCCGTGGCGAAGCGTTGTTGACAATGTCGCCCTTGCCCTTGAGGCGCGCGGCAATATGAAACATACTGCCATCGGTAAAACTGCTCTGGGGTATCTTCGGCAGGTAAAAATGGAGGAATATGCGGATCGTCGTTTTTGGGAACTTTCCGGAGGCCAGAGTCAATCTGTCGCGATCGCGCGCGCGCTTGCCTACAGTCCCGACGTCTTTTTGCTTGATGAGCCGTTCTCTGCGCTTGATTTTGAAATCACGCTTCAGATGATGCTGCTTTTTCTTGATGTATGGTCAAAAAATAAAATTACAACTCTTTTTATCTCGCATCAGATTGAAGAGGCAGTATTTCTTGCCGATCGAGTCATAGTGCTCTCGCCTCGTCCCGGAAGAATCCAAGAAATCATCCCCGTCCCTCTTTCGCGTCCGCGCCACCCTTCTATGCTTACAACGCCTGAATTTTTTACAACCCGAAACAATGTATTAGCCGCATTTCGGAGGGGACTCCAAACATCATATGGATCCTAAATCATTGCGCAATTACATCTATATTATCGGAGGGCCGATCGTTATTATCCTTGTATGGTGGATATTTTCTGCCGTTAATACAATGTTCGAGGATCCGCTTATCTCTCCGCTTTTTCTTGCCGATCCATTTGCGGTACTGCAGACGACCATATCACTTTTTCGCGCCGATACGATTGAAACAGATATTTTTAATACGCTTCGCCGCGTGCTCGCAGGGTTTTTGCTTGGTGCAGTGATAGGGGTCCCGCTCGGCATTATTATCGGTTACTTTAGGCGTATCGGCGATGCTCTTGAATTTATCATTGATTTTTTTCGGTCGCTTCCCGCAGCCGCGCTCTTCCCGTTTTTTATTATGGTATTCGGCGTTGGAGAATTCTCAAAAATCGGCGTTGCCGCATTCAGCTCATCCCTGATTATTCTTGTCAATACAACCTACGGCGTGCGCGGCGTAAAAGAACTGCGGCTTATGGCGGCGCGCCTTTTTAAATTAAGCAACGCAAAAATTTTTTACGCCATCATACTCCCGGAATCATTCCCTCATATTTTTGCGGGCTTGCGTATTGCAATCTCATACTCCATGATTCTCGTTATTTTTACCGAGATGTTTATCGGAACAGAAACGGGGCTGGGAAAGCGCATTATTGAGAGTCAGGAAGTTTATCGCACCGCAGAAATGTTTGCCGCAATTATTCTTGCCGGTATCCTCGGCTATATCATCAATAAAGCGCTTCTTTTTGTCGAACGAAGAATGATTACATGGGAAGGGAAGGCGTAGCGGGCACTCCATGTCCCTATAGCTTAACGGATAAAGCGTGGGCCTCCGGAGCCCAAGATCGAGGCCCGCCCCCACACCTATATGTCCCCGTAGCTCAGTGGATAGAGCGCTTCCCTCCGAAGGAAGAGGCCAGAGGTTCAAATCCTCTCGGGGACGCATAGGTGTGGGGGTGAAATTCCTCGTAGGGACGAAATATATGAAATACAATATTCCCAAAGAAATACGGTCTATATACACTGCGCTACACAACGCGGGATTTGAAGCATATTTAGTCGGCGGATGCGTGCGCGATCTTGTCTTGAGCGAAGTCGAAGGGCTTCTACATAAACCAAAGGATTGGGATGTGACGACGAATGCAATGCCCGAAGAGATACAAAGCGTATTTCCGGAAAGCGTCTACGAGAATAATTTCGGGACGGTCGGCGTTAAGTCAGGCGCGAAAGATGAAACATTGAAGATTGTCGAAATAACGCCATTCCGAATCGAAGCGAAATATTCGGATAAGCGCCATCCGGACGAAGTAAAATTCGCAAAGAAATTAGATGACGATTTAAAACGCCGCGATTTTACTGTAAACGCGCTTGCGTTTGATATAAAAAATGAGGAAATCATAGATTTATTTGATGGGGAGAACGATCTAAAAAATAAAATTATCCGTGCGGTCGGCAAGCCCGAAGAGCGTTTTGGAGAAGATGCGCTACGTATGCTTCGTGCAGTTCGCCTGTCTGCCGAACTCGGCTTCGCTATTGAAGAGGAAACGAAACACGCGCTTGCAAAGAATGCGTCGCTTCTGAGGCATATCTCGCAGGAGCGGATCCGTGATGAGTTTTCAAAAATAATTATGTCAGATAATCCCGTGGCTGGATTTGAAACAATGCGCGAACTCGGAATTTTAAAATATATCCTGCCCGAAATTGAAGAAGGATGGGGGGTCGGACAGAATAAGCATCATATTTATACTGTATGGGAGCATAGTTTGCGCGCACTTATGCACGCGGTTGAGAATAGCTGGTCGCTTCAAGTGAGGATCGCGGCGTTATTGCATGATGTAGGCAAGCCTCGGACAAAGCGCGGCGAAGGGAAGGATTCTACATTTTACGGGCATGAAGTGGTTGGCGCAAAAATGGCCAAGGGAGCTCTTTCGCGCCTTCGTTTTTCTAAAAAAATAATAGATGATGTCTACAAGTTAGTTCGGTGGCACCTGTTTTTTTCCGATACCGAAGTGGTAACGCTTTCTGCGGTAAGGCGAATCGTGCGGAACGTCGGAGAAGATATTATTGAAGACCTTTTAAAGGTGCGGTATTGTGACCGGATCGGCATGGGAAGGCCTAAGGAACGGCCATATCGTTTGCGCAAGTATGAATCAATGATAGAAGAAGCGCTGCGCTCCCCTCTTTCGGTCGGACAGTTGGCAGTCCACGGAGATGATGTGATGAAGATCTGCAAGATGGACGCGGGGCCGCGGATCGGTTTTATTCTGCATGTACTCCTAGAAGAAGTGCTTGATGATCCGTCAAAAAATACGCGCAATCATCAGGAAAAACGTGTGGGAGAATTATGCGCGCTGTCCGATGAAGAGTTGAAAAAAATGGGGGTTGAGGCAAAAAAACGGAAAGAACAGGAGGAAGAAAAAGAAGTTGCGGAAATCCGCAAAAAATATTTTGTGAAGTGAATACTACGGGATGTAGTATAGAGGCAGTACGCACCCTTCGGGAGGGTGTAGCGGGAGTTCGATTCTCCCCATCCCGATATGTTTGTGTTTCCCCGATTTATTCAACCGTTATTGAGCCGAATTTCGATACGTTCAGATGATCGTGATAATTCCACTTTCCTTTTTCGTTAAAAGTAAAAGAGTAGGTTTCGCCAGGCGCGTATGGCTTACATGCGTCAAAAATTGCTGAGGCTTCCGCGGTACTACATTTTTGTATATCTGATCCCGGATAGGCAGTGTGTGTCGGGTGGAAAGCGGATGCCGGCCAGAAGGTGCGCGAACTTTCATTCACAAAGCGTACAGTATCGCCGATGTTGATAGAAACTGCTTGGGGGCTAAAACCGTTATCAGCATATATGACCGTAATCGTTTCCGCGTTTGCTGATTTTCCCATCATCGTATCTTCTTCCATCATTGCATCGTCTTTCATCATCGTATCACTTTCTTTCATCATAGAATCATTCTTTTCCATCATCGTATCTTCTTCCGTCATCGCGTCTTCCTTTTGAGAGCGTATATAGAAAAAACCACCAGCGATAATTGCCGCAATAATAAGGATAATGAAGTATATGCGCATATTATTTTATTCTATACTTTTACGGATAACAACATCAATAGTATCCCCCACGGCAAGATTGTTTCCTTCGGCAAAGCCAGCATTCGCTTCCAGAACGTATTTTGCCGGAGAGACTGGTGAAAAGCGCATGGGAAATGTGTCTGGTGAGACATATTCCTTCATATCAATGATTGAAAATTGATCATCAAGCCAGATGATATCGAGCGGAAAATTCATGTCTTTCATCCAAAATGCATAGTACCCTTTTTCATCAAAAATAAAAAGCATTCCTGTATTAACCGGAAGCGCGTCTTTCCCTGAAAGCCCGTTGGCGCGCTTATCAGGAGTGTTTGCTATTTCAGCCGTGATCGTTATGTCGTTCCCGATAATGATTGATGCCGTCTCATGCGCTGTTTTGCCCGAGCGGCCAATGTCGAATTGAGTAAAAAGAAGAAATAGGGCAAGCGCAACTATCAGAAAAAAGAAGTATCGTTTTGTATATTCGCTCATCATTTTTCTTTCCATGCAATGAGAGCTACCGCGAGCGCCGCCCCCAAAAGTCCGATGTCCCGCACTGTCACGCCGTCAATGCCTGAAGTGGTAAGAATAATTGCAAGATGGATTGCGCCCACAAGCCCTGCAGCCCATGCGAGCACGTCAATTAAGAAAAGAAATCCAAGCAAAATATCAAGTATGGCCGTACCGATCATTGCTTGTTTGATTGGTACGGGCAGAAGTCCTGCAGCCCACGGCTGAAGAAATCCTCCCCATGATTCGGGGTTTTGGAAAATAAGAATGCCTATCCATACGAATGTTATCCCAAGCCCTACGCGGAGAATATGATATGCCGCATCTTTTTTTGTAACCATATGTTTTAGTATTTAGGGACTAGTCGCTAGCGATTAGTCGTTAATATGTATAACTAATAACTCAATAACAAATAACTTAATAACTAATAACTTAAAATAAGGTTGCTTACTACTACTATGGATGCCATTGAAAAAATAGTAAAGGCAGATACGATTATTTTTCTATAAGACCTATTCGTTCTTTGATGTAATCAATGAACGGTTGGGTAAGCCCTCGGTGCCCTTTTGTGATAAGAAAAGGTTTTTTAATATGCTTTGCTATGAATACGGGAATATTGCCGATACGGATTTCTCCGAAAAGCGTTTCGCGCGATCCGCCCATTACAGTCAGATCGTGCTTTCCGCTTTCTTCAAGGATTGCTGATGCAACAGAAGTATGCTCTATTCCTTTGAATATGTGCGGGATATCTGCCGGCAGTTTTATTTTACTTTTTATATTAAATTCAAGATCTTCTTGCCATTGTTTATATTTTGAAGTTTTCGTGAATCCTTGGGGGAATACCGTAAATATATGCACAGTGCTTTTATACTCTTTTGCGATTGCTGATATTACTTTGCCGGTAAAGCGCAAAAACGGGCTTGCAAAGCGGTAGTCGGTTGCGAGAAGGATGGTGTGCGGCTTGTCCCCCGGTATATGCGCCAGATCTTTTGCGACAATAAGGTCGCATTCCGCTTTTCGCAAGACTGGATCTATTTTGCTCCCGAATGTTGTCCTTTTTGAACGTACATACCCATCCCAGTTCAGGATAAGAATGTCGCAATCCTCTTCTCGTACCGTGGTAAGTATTGTATCGACGATGCTTTTGCTTGAAAGAACGTATGTATGGGTGCCAATTTTTGCGTTTTTGTGCTCCGTATTAAAGTCGGCGATCGTATCAGGGATTTTATCTGCCATGTGTTTTTGATGGGAAACGCCCTTATCATTTGATTCGACGATTGTTGCACTTATGAGTTCGGCCTGCCAGTGTGCCGAAATTATTGCCGCAAATCGGGCAAGCGTCATGATTTCTTCGGACGTTGCTGATTCTTCTATGGGAAGGAAAACGCGATATGCTTTTTTAGGGCCGAGCCGGGAAGTTTTCTCATACAGTATCTCATTTTCAAATTCTTCTTGCCTTTGGGGGCGGGTATAAGCAAAATAATTAATCATGCCTAAAAGAATCCAAATAATTGTGACCATCCATGCCGCGGAAATGACAAATGCCATTGCAATAGCAAGGACTATGTACATCCCTATCGCGATAGCCGTTGTTATCGGATACCCGATGATTCTGTAATTCCATTTAATATGAGGATTTTTTTTGCGTATGACAATGTTCGCAATGTTGAGCTGGAGAAAAAGGATGATAAAAAGAAGACTTGCGGCGGCTCCCACGGAAATCAGCGGAAGGGCTATAACCATAATGCTTATCAAAACAACCGATACGAGGACAGTCCAGTGCGGCGTGAAATTTTTGACATGGATTGCAGATAAGCCATGGAAGATACTTTTATCGCGCGCAAGAGAAAACGCAAGGCGGCTTGATGAGAAGATGGTTGCGTTGAGTGCGGCAATATTTGCGAGTATTCCCCCAACGATCATAACGACGACCCCGAATGGCATAAACAACGCCGCGCTTTTGATGATTGCTCCCTCGCCAAATTCCGTGAGAGGTCCATTTAAGAGCATGACAAGAGCTACAAGAAAATAGATAGCGCTTACAATGCCCCATGCCCCAAAAAGCGCTATTCTTAATTTCTTTGGGTCGTGCACTTCTTCGCCGCTTTGAGCTTGTATTTCCGAACCCTCAAATGCGATATAAAAAAGAGCTGCGGCAGACATAATGCCAAAAAAGCCGTATTTCCAAAAATCAGAAAAAGGTATTTTCCATGAAGCCGGCGTTAAAGCATCCCCAGCGACAAAACCGCTTACGATAAATAGGCCGAGAATAATAACAAGCGCAATAACAATGAACGCGCCTGTTTGTTGGGTGCTTTTATTGCTTTTCCAGTTGAGCCAGCCGAATACGGCGATGAAGAGTAACGCAAATATTTTTGAAAACGTTTCTGCGGGGAGAAAGGAATGAAGCGGGACATTGAATGTTAAAATGAGAAATTGTGAAAAATAAAATCCGCCTGATAATGCATATAAACCGCACGCGGCAGCATGCGCGAGCCATGATATCCAGCCGGCAATAAATCCCTGAAAATCACCAAGACCGGATTTAACCCATCGGTTTCCTCCCCCGGCTTCCGGCATAGTTGTTGCGAAAGAAACATATGTCTGTAAGTTTAAAAATGAAACAACCGCATTAATTCCGAGGGCGATAAGAACGGCTCCTCCTGCGAATGCAATCGCGGGGCCTATCAAGGTAAAAATTCCTCCTCCGAGCAGCGCTCCGATTCCTAGCAGGAGCACCATAGTCGTGCTTACGTTTTTTGCGAGTTGCGGTTTCTCCTGCTCTGTGTTTTGTTTTATTTTCATATGCTAAAAAATAGAAAAAGGCATTCGCCTTTACTATCATACCAAAAAATCTTACATTAAGAGTACTATGAAGGGCCTATAGTATAGTGGCAATACGCCG
>JACQLG010000060.1 GCA_016204155.1 Candidatus Niyogiibacteriota bacterium
ATTACACATAACATCAGGATTAGGCGTGAGGCCTCCTGCATATTCCCGCACCATGTAATCATATACTGCTTCCTTATATTCTTTTTCAAAATCGAATACATAGAATGGAATATTTAATTTCTCCGCAACGAGTCGCGCATCAATCGCGTCCTGCTCGGCAGAACACCCCGAATTGGCCAAAGCCGAGCTTTGACCAGAAGAGTTGCGCCAGCAAACCATGTGAACCCCGACCACATCATATTGCTCGCTCTTTTTTAACAGGGCGGCTGCCACCGAGGAATCCACTCCTCCGCTCATTGCAACGAACACCCTTCGACGTTGCCCAAGACGAGCTTTTGGTGGATTGCTTGACTTATTCATACAGGCATGATACAATGACTTCAAATAAAAAATCAAGGAGGAGCATTAAAAAATGAAGAATATAGTATTATTTATTAGTACTGTATGTGTTTATTTCGTAGCATGGATTTTGTTGGATACGCCAAGCGAATCGATAGAATTTATCTGGAGAATTGCTATATTAGGCCTGCTTTGTGCCCCTTTTAATATAAGGGGAAATGTTTATACTATCATCGGGAACGCGGTATCGGAAAAGAGCATTTTCTCGCTTTGTTCGCTCTACCAAAATGCAGGCAAAAATGCAGTAACTTTTCTCGGACTCGGAGGATACCAGAAAGCATATGAAATAGCATTAACTTTTACCGGCATTACAGGATTCCAATATTCAAAAAATGGTGATGCGGTTATGGGGGTTGGAATTGTTGGAATGCAAAAGTCATATAGAGATGCGGCCGTTATTGTAGGAATGGCAAGATTCCAGCAAGCAGAGCAAGATACACTGTTTTTTTTCGGAATAGTAGGATCGCAAAAGGCGCGCAACAACGCAGAATGTGGCGTAGTAATAACAGGAATTCAAATAGCAGATACGGAGGCAATACTTACAATTGGTATCGCTGGAGCACAAGAATCAAAAAACAGCGCAAGAATTTTGTGTGGACTTTGTATATTGCAACATGCGGAGTATTCAGCAAAAATTTTTGCGGGCATAACGTTTTATCAGCAGATTAAAGAGAAAGCCAGATCTTTTACTGTTTTCTCAAAATTAGAAGCGGATTAGGATCGCGGCAATAAAAAAGTTTTAAAGGATGCATTTGCATCCTTTTTTCATTAACGTATTTCCTGCAATAATGTCCGTATATGTTCAGAAGCGGTTCCGAATCCGATGCCTACTTGTGAGACATCGCCCACGAGCTTCACGGTTTCATTATACAAATCAACATTAAATTTCACGGGATCCAAGCCGCTTATCGCAAAACCGGATGAATAATTCGGCGGAAGCGCAATAAATTTTTCAGTCGGTACATCAATCTGCCGCGAGCTCACAATACCGATCACGCGGCCGGTGAGCGCCGAAAAAATCGGCCCTCCGCTATTCCCCTTATTCACAAATGCGTTAATGCTCAACCGCTTTATGCCGTTGTCCTCGCCTTTTGCCGAAATGACGCCGCGGTGTATTAAAATCTGCGAAAGTCCCCCACTAAACCCCGCAATGCCTATTTCTTCTCCTACTTCAATATTCTCGAAATAGCCGAGGACGACGGAAGGAAAATTTCCTTTTTTAATTCTTACAAGAGCAACGTCGGATGCCTGGTCTTTTGCAAGCAACTCCCCAGAAAATGTCCCGCTTCCAAATGTCTGCACTTGAAGATCGTCACCAACCTCATCAACAACATGCGCGGCTGTTGCAATAATCCCGTCTTCAATAAAAAATCCTGAGCCGACAACTTCTCCCTCATCAACTATCATAACGGACGCGCGCTTCACTCCGTCAGCAAAAGAAGAAAAATCATCCGCTTCAACATATCCTTCCTGCTTTAAAGAAAGAACAGAACGCTCCGTACGGTCAAGCAGGGCGTCAAATTCCAAAAAACGGCGCTCAAACGTCGTACGCAACGCTTCGGTCGCCGTTTCTGTTTTTTTTGCATGCTCTTCGCTTTGATATGCGAAAACCAATGAAATAACCGCAACCGACAATGCGCCGAGCAAGACAAGTTGTTCGCGAAAGCCTCTTCTCATTGCTATCTAGTATATCACCTTCCCGGATACAGGCACACATTAGCGGAGATAACGGGATTTATTTGATTTATGCTCCTCAAAAGTTTTTGCATAATACGCCTTTCCGCCGCCGTCATGAAGGTAATACCAATAATCAGATTCTTGGGGATACAATGCCGCTTCAATCGCTTCTATCCCAGGATTTGAAATAGGAGTAGGAGGCAAGCCGACACGCGCATAAACATTATACGGAGAATCAATTTCAAGATCGTCTAGCGTGAGCTGGAACGATCCTCTGCCAGTAATATAGGAAAGCGCCGCATCAACCTGCAGAGGATAATTTTCGCGAAGGCGCTTCCACAGAATCCCGGATATGATCTTCCCGTCTTCCCCATCAAATGCTTCCCGTTCAATGATTGATGCCATGATCAATATGTCATAAAAATCTTTTTTTTGCCGCGTTGCTTCTTCATGCATTTCATCCGTCACTTTCCGTTCAAAATTTTCAAGCATCGCGCGTATTACCGATCCTGGCTTGATTGCCGGCGGGAAAAAATAGGTATCCGGAAACAAAAACCCTTCAAAACCCGCGCCTGCAGGTTTTATAGAAAGCACTTCCTGAAAATCAACCCATTCCTCGTCGCGTATCATATAGGCATCCGTGCCGTTGCCATAATGATCCGCATTCAATCCCGCGATACGCCAAAAATCTTTTGCAGTAAACATCCCTTTCTCTTCAAAAAATAACCCCATTCCAAAAATTGTCGCTCCCTCTTGTATCGTTGATTGAAATGGTTCAACTTCGTAATTCCCGACGGTCAGACGAAACATAACTTCGGTAAGAGAAAGGGGTTTTTCAAAATAATACAATCCCGCCTTTACATCACGCTCTTTCCCTGCCGCTTTCACCAAAAATATAAAAAAGGACGGCGCGCGAATAATATTGTTCTCATGGAGAGAATGTGCAATCTCGGAAAGGGATGCGCCTTTTTGTACTTCAAAGATCTTTTCAGCCGGAAACGTATACGACGGCATAAAAAAAAGAAGATAAAAGAAAATGCCGGACAATACCAAAAATGCCGCAATGCCCGTTCCTGCAACGCTCTTTGGCGAACGACCCCATGCGGCCTTCGCAACTTCACGGGATTGTGATACAAAACGCCTAAATGCCATCGGTCCGGTTGCCGTAAAACGGCACAAAAAGAAACCCGGGATAGGACTCATATTCAAAATCGCCCTCACTCCGTTTTATAAAACGCCACAAGGAACTGCCCAAAGGCACCACAATGATACCGCCGTCCCGTAATTGCTTAATCCAAGCGGGCGGAATGCATTGCAGTTTATTTTTTTCACCGCAATGAATGGAAGCCCCGGCAATAATCCGGTCAAATTTTACATCTTCGGGCGGATGAGACGCATTCCCGCACTGCCAAAAAACTGCCTTTTTCTCTATAAAAGTATATTTTGATATGTTCGTTCTTCCGAACTCAGAGAGTGCGGCAATCCCCTCAAACGCATATACTTTTCCGCCTCCTGCACTGCCAGCTACGATATATGCCAGCAATGCCGTCTGCCAGCCGGACCCTGCGCCCGCATCAAGCACCACATGCCCTTTTTGGGGATTCAGCAACTCAAGCATGAATGCCACAGTATACGGCTGTGAAATCGTCTGTCCTTCCCCGATCGATATCGGCTCGTCGCGATAAGCATCATCCTCGTCCTCAGGACGCAGAAAATCTTTTCTGTCAATTGCCATAAACGCATCGATAATCCTGCGTGTCCGGAGGACGCTTGCCGCCTGCAAATACCGCGCAAGGTCTTCCTTTGATTGGCTTGACACCATGATAGTATGATAACAAAAACGAGCCCTGGTATACAGAGCTCTTTCTTATTTTTTATTTTTTATAGAGGTTTCGGGAAGAATGTTTCCCAATTAATCTCTTTTTTCTTCTGAATCAGTTCCACAATGTCGTGGAACATGAGTGTCCGCGTAATAAGCGGGGCATTTTCCGGCCCTTCGGCAGGAAGGCAGACAAACATCACGCCGGTATTATTTGGCGGCAAAGACCACTTCTCGCCATACCCATCAGTACGAGTATTCGGCGGCCCCATCACAAACCACATCATACATGTAACAATCGACGCTTTAAAATGCTTATCTCCAACAACAGCAACAACAAGCTTGTTTTCGAAAATCGTGCTCGGATTTCCCTTCACGATATAATTCCTCACGGCTAACTGCAACGGATCGCCCCAATTAATTGATCCGCCTGGAGGCGAATTTCTAAAATCAAGACCGTATTCATATCCTCCTGGCGCTTTCAGTGTCCCCCACGCGATAAAGTTATTTCCGTACACAGGCCCGTTCACTAATTTGTCAAGTTCGTTTTCCTTGCCGATCCATCGGGAAGTTCCCCACAGAAGGCCCTTAAGATATTCTGCGTTGATTGGTCCTGGCACAAAATGACCGTTAGTAGTTTTTAAATCGTGATTTCCCGTACCCATCAGAATCGCGGCTATATCAATACGGTCATGCACGCTCCCCGTAAGCTCGCTTACGCCCTTCAGCTCAATACCTGCTTGCATGTGACGTAAAAGCACTCCTTCGTACATATCAATGTTGTTACGGATATTTCTCCTGAAAAACTCGAGCAATTGATCTGTATACCATTGCTCTCCCCTTCTATGTATTTGTTCAAGGAAAAACTGCCGCATCGCATCAACATGGTTTAAAAGGTCATATCGATCCTCGGTCACACGAACCCGTTCCATTAATCTCTTTGCTTCTTGTTCCAATTGAGTATAGCGCATCTGGTGTCTATGCGGCTGTTTATGGATCTCAAAGTGGTCGCCCTGATCCGGGTCATCATTAATAGTGACCATATGGAAAGGAGGGTTTTTAGAAGCCCCGTATCCTGCACTGCGCAGAAGATGAAATACTGCTTCATCCGGACCGATATTCCTTTCCAATTCTTTACACCAAATGAACTCTCTATTCGGAGACCCAATATGCGGATCTGTGGCAACCATGACATTGATGTACTTTCCCTCAAGTGCTGGCATTGCCGGCCCTGCGTCGTCTTGGATAGTGATTGGCAATCTTGCTTCACATTCTTTTTGTAAAGATTCGATAGAGAAAACTTCTTCGTTTACAACACCGTTCATAATAGTCAGCTGTAATACGCCCGGCTGAAACTGCTCATTATACACTGCCTGTGCTATAGGATCCGCCTTTTTATTTACAATATTCTTGTATGCTTTCCGCAAAAATCTTCCGTCTACGCACATCGGCGCGACATAAATGTTGGAAGGTTTTCCGCGATGCCCGCCGTAATCTCTTTCGCGCGATACTGTACGATAGTTCAATGCATGAGGATGCAGTATAACTACAGCATCGGCAAGTTCTTGGCGCAACACTTTCGGCCCGCATGTCTTCGTATAATCGCTCAACAAAGTATCGGTCACACGAACATGAGATGATATATGAGTTTCAATTACCGTATCATGAACTTTTACGTACGACGTTCCTTTGCAGATAACTTTTGAATGAGGAATTGCTTTTTCTAATTTGCGCACTACATAGGAAAGAGAACGGGTGACGAAACGCTGCCATTCTTCATCTGTAACATCGGTAATTCTTGTCCGCGCCTCCTGGTCATGCATGGCAACAATTTCTTCCTTCAACATGGCTATCTCAGCTTCATTATCCTCAAATGATTCCGCAAAGGCCAAAGAGGCATACAACGATTTCAACTCGGCTTTAATTTGGTTCAGCTTCGTCAAAGTATAATACCGCACGTTCCAATACGCATCGGCAAGAATGATCAACTCTTCCTTAACACCAAGGCAAATAATAATCTTGCCCGTAAATTCAGGATCTCCGTCGGGCTTAACCGTAATTTTGATCCACCCATGAATCAAATTTTCAAACGCTTCCCCGATCGTCTCGTAAATCACCTCATCATCAGGGTGTTCTTTTATGATGCGTAGCGCCTCTTTTTGATAACTTGGCTCCAAGATAGAGACACTTATCTCACGGCCTGAAAAAAGCGCCCGCAGTGCTTTCGAGGGCCCTGCCGCTTTCTTTGTATCCAATCGCAGAAGATTGGATGCCACTACCACATCAACGTTATTTTTATTTGCGCAAGCAGAAGCTTGACGTACCGGATTATTTACAATGTCGCGCTTATAGCGCGTACCAATATTCGCGCCGTTAACAAACATTATCTTCTGCTCTTGGAAATTTTCTGTCTGGATATGATACGGATTGCGGAAATCGATGTCGGGAAACGCAAACTCCTCATCTTCTCTGGTTGTTTCACTGATTCTCCCGATCCCGTACACAAATTTCTTTGCTGCGCTCGGAGTCTTCGTGAGTCCGGTGATCTCTTTTGCTTTTTTCTCAATCCGCTCCATCGTGTTATACGGATGGGCTTTTTGATATTTTTCTAACGGCGATTTCCAGCTCACAATGTCAGTCAGCGCCTGGATCGTTCCCTGCGGTCCTTCGGTCCAAAGAATACGGTTGATTATCTTTTCTAGTTTTTCTGCGGTGAATTCATATTCCGCATTAATCATGTCTTGCCAAAATGCGGCGCTAATCTGCTCAAGTAGTTTAACTTCATTATTATGAAGAATACCATCCTTAATCAATGTGCGAAGATGCGCTTCTAGCTCTTGTTCAAACGTACCTGCATCCTTTTTTTCAACCATGATCTTGTTCCTCCTGCATAGCGTATGTCAAACAGCATGCATTTGTATGTATTATATCACGATATAACTTTAAAAAAGAGGAGATATATCCAAAATATTCATCAGACAACAAAAAGACATTTTTTTCAACTACACACGCGGGAGGCAAAGCGATACAATATACACAAATGTAGCCTTAAAAATCAAAAAAACATACAAGAGAGGCGCCGTTAATGACAAATGTACGCTCTTTTTCTGCACGTACTAAAAAATGGGGAGTTCTTTTACTTTTTACCATCGCTGTATGCTGGTATTCTTTTTATACGGCATATGAAGGCCGAATACAGACATTTCCCTATCTGGCTTTTCACAACGAAATATTATTTATCCATCTTCAACTGGCATTGCTTTGTTTTTTCCAAAATGTATCATTTGTCTTTGTTTCCCGTTCCCGAAACAGAACGAACTCGTATTATCATTTCATTGCAGCAGTAGGAAGCAACGGTATTTGGTATCTTGTCTTTGCGCAATTAGTACCGGAGCATATGCCGCTTGAATTCCTCATTCCTTTTCTTGGGGGCACTACCCTCGGTTCATTATTTGCTGCACACGTAGCACGCTTCATCGAACAAATGCTCGGCATTACAGCCGATAGTACCAAAAAAGAAAAAATAACGCAGCACATTAAACGATCGTCGTGGACACGCTGGCTAAAAAAGTATAGCCTCTTTATTCTTTTTGGTTGCATCGGCATAGGAAGTATGATCGTCAACGCATCGTTCAGTGCTGCATTCTACGTTATGCTGCTTGGGTACATACAAAATATGGTATTTAGCATAGCAAGCAGAGCTGGAAACCGCGACGGAAGAATTTATCTTTTTTTCGCTACAATCGCAAGTAGACTTATCTTTTTTTCTATGCTTGCATACCTTTTCCAAAAAGATATGTCTCTCGTATTGATAATTCCATACATTATGGGTACTGTGTTCGGCAGTCTAACAGGATCGTATATCTCTATGCCAATTGAAAGATATTTCGGGCTTTCTCCTGACAGCCATGTTGCAGATAATGTGGTGAAAAATACGGGTGATGTATCGCATACATGGATATCAAGAAAATCTTCCCATATTTTTTACGCACTTCTTGGAATCCTTACTGCGCTATCGCTAAAAAATATCTTCACATCACCATTCGCATCCTCCCTTATTCTGATAACATGTTTTTGTTTTGCAGAATCTTTCTGCTACGCATTAACAAGACGCGCAAGCAATAGAGACAGCATGAATTATCATCTCTTTTTCAGAATTCTGAATGGCATTGTATGGTTCTTGCTGTATAAACAATTAATCGTTCTTCTCACGTCGCTTCCGTTTTATGAAGTGGTGATGCCTGCGCTCTTAGGAAGCACCTATGCCGCATTCTTTGCGCAAACTTTAGGTGAAAAAATTGAGAAAAAAATTGGAGCTGTAATGGATGTACCGTTAAAACCGAAAACAGTGTAAGACGCGAAAAAACCGGGGATCAAATCCTCGGTCTTTATTTTTGTCCCGCTATGCTGATTATGGAAAGAGGAGATATATCCAAAATATTCATCAGACAACAAAAAGACATTTTTTTCAACTACACACGCAAGAGGAAAAGCGATAGCATATATACGAGGAGGTCAGATATATGGACCAAATGTACTTTGCTCATCCAGTAAACATTTATGGAGAGCCGATTGAACGCGCTTTTGAGATATTAATTGCAAACACACTTTCCGATGGCGATATGAGTGTTATTGAGAATCCGAACCAACCCCATCATCAAGAAGCATATATGAAATACGCCGTCCGTAAACAAGAAAGCGACAAGTCACATGGTGGTATGAATTATTTTTTTGCTGAAGTTCTTCCAAAATGTGGCCGATGTGTTGCCCTTCCGTTCTTGGATGGCAGAATGGGGTTAGGTGTTGCGAACGAAACAAGATGGTACGTTGAACAGAACAGACCCAGCCACATCATTCGACTACGGCACGACGATGAAAAAGATAACCAGTTCTCTCTGCGCTATCAAGATTTTATTCAAAATCCAATGAACGGTCTTTTTATAGTAACGCCTATTACCGAGCAAGAAATTATTTCCATCATGGCTAACGATCCCGCATTAGTGGTACCCCATGAGGAGACGCGCCTTCGTACTTGGATTGTCTACGGTCGCTCAAAAAGACCATATAGTATTGCGCACCTTGCTAGACTCCCTATCCCAGAAGCATTTTACTCTCACGAGCGCTAGTGCAAAACATCAAAAAACAAATCAAAAACCGGGGATCAAATCCTCGGTCTTTATTTTTGTCCCGCTATGCTGATTATGGAAGAACGAAAACATTTCATAATCTCTTTTGTATACGGACCTACATGCCCGTCTCCGATCATATTATCGTCAATCCTGCGTATAGGCAGAATCTCCTTGTTCGTCGAGGTAAAAAACGCCTCTGTGGCGCGCCGCATTTCCATTGTTGCTATGTCGCGCTCTTCTGTTTTTATGACGCGATGTTTCCGCGCAAGCTTCAATACAAAATTCCTTGTCATTCCTATAAGGATATCGTGCCGGGGGGTTGCAAGCTTGTCTCCTATCACAAAAAATACATTGCTTGTAGTGCCTTCAAGCACTTTTCCATTTGAGACATAGAGTATCTCCGGAATGCCTTCATACCGCTTTTGATTCCGGAGATGTGCCGCATGCGTATAATTATTTGATTTTGCTTGCGGCAATTCGCGCTGGTATTCGTTCGTGACAGTCACAATTCCTCTTTCATACCATTCATCCGGAGGCAAAACGGCTTTTTCAGCAAGAATATAGAACATCGGCTTTGTAATATGGATACTGTCTTTCGAAGGTCCGCCCGTAAGAACGATCCGCAACTGGACTTCTTCAAATCCGCTCTTCTCTATTAATGCATGGATGGCGCGCGTGATTACCGTGCGCGAAAAAGGGACCTGAAGGTTTAGATATGCTGCCGAGCCAAAGAATCGTTCAAGGTGCTCGTCAAGCAAGAACGGCTTTTTTTCATACGTTCGCAGAAAATCAAAAACGCCGTAGCCGCGCGTTATCCCTATATCGTTCAATGGCAGCCCCGCGTTTTGAAAAAGAATAATTTTCCCGTTAAAGAAACAGTGTCTTCCTAGCATTGTAATTTTTATTATATCCTTTCGTGCCATCTCTGTTCAACTTATATATCACTCCCGCCTTATCGTCTGAAATATACAGCGTTCCGTCACGTTGTATAACTATATCAACCGGACGGCCAAGCGCTTCATATTCACCAGTCAGCCATCCGGTAACAAAATCTTCCATGCCTTCAACATTCCCAAACGCATCAAGTTTGATGCGTACAAGCTTATACCCGGTAGGAATAGTCCTATTCCACGATCCATGATATGCAACGATGAGATCATACCAATATTCTTCGGGCCATGCGGTGCTCTCCGGAACAAATGCGACACCTAGCGGCGCGGAATGCGCCTGCAAATCAATATATGCAGGCAGAAAGTCAACACATGGAGTATTTTTGCTTGCCCCGTTATCACGAAGTGATTTTACTGGATTAAAATCAGTATCATGGATATTTTGCCCGTAACAGAAAGGCCATCCGTAATTGCCTCCTTCAACGACGATATTAATTTCGTCAGGCGGCCTATCATCTCCCAAGAGGTCCCGGCCCATTTCAGTCGCCCACATGCGCCCGTCAACCTCGCTCCATGTAAAAAAGACGGCATTGCGCAGGCCGCGCGCAAATTCACGAAAATCGCTTCCGTCTTTATTCATAGAATAGATCGCCGCCCTTCGTTCATCACTCTCAATGCATGCGTTACAAGAGGAACCGATTGAAACATATAAGCGTCCATCAGGGCCAAAACCAAGCGTGCGCGTATCATGCTCGCCTCCAGCCGGAAGATCTGCAATCTTTTCGGGCTCGCTGTCAGAATAAATGCCTACGCGCGATATCTTATCTTCTTCCGCAAAATAAAGCATGAACGGATTTTGCGGATCAAATACAAGGCCGTGAGGATTGCGCAAATTACGCAAAACGGCATGCGTCCCTACAGCCTCGCCGTCTTGCACTTCAACAAGAGAAATAATTCCTTCTTTTGTCTGTGATATCCACATATTCCCGAATCCGTCAAACTTCATAACGCGCGCTCCGGGAATATCTTTCGCAAAGATGGAAATAGAAAAATCTTCGGGCAGCGTTAAAACCGCATTCCCGACTTCAATATCATTGACGACATTGCCTGCGGGCGGCTTAATTGCGGGCCAGGAACCGCGTAAATTTTTCCAATAAAAAACAGCGGCAAACGCTATACCGCTCATGATAATTCCTATGGCTATAAACCATATGACAATCTTTTTCATGGGAATCAAATCGGAGTAGGAGCAGACGGAGAATCTTCAGAAACGCCGGAATCTTTTTTCTTTCGTGTAGCGATCAAATAGATTATTTCGGGGATTGCAAGCAGATTGATAACCAAAAAGACAACAAACCACCACTTGTCATTCCGTTTTGCTGCGCGCCAAAGCGCACATCCTTTCCATGGAACAGTCCACAACACAACAAGTAATATAAAAAGAGAAAAATAACCGCTTTGATCTATACCCGTCATATCTTTAGCATATCACATTCTGTTATTCCGGCTGTGGAAATGTCTCAAACGTCGTCATAACCGTATTCCCGAATGAATCTTCTAAAGGAGTATCGTTTCTAAAATCAAACTGCCGGTCGCCATCATCAGTATGCACAATAGCGTAATACAGCGCGCCGGGAGATGTCCCGCGCAACAGATCAATCGCGCCTGCGGTTTTTCCTCCGGGGAAATAACGCGCCCCCAAGATATTGCCGGGACTGCCTCCGCGGTCTTCATGGACCGCAATCCACGCGGATCTCGCGAGCGTCGCCAATGAAACAAACACGGAATCCCCCGCCTCCTGATCGCCGACACTGATAGAATTATTGTACGGCACATACTTCTCTTCCTGCCCAATTTTTCCGCCCGCCGTATCATCTCTTGGCTGTCCGTTATCAAACACAAAACGCGATACCCCCATGCCAAAGACAAAGCCGAAAAAAAAGATGATAATAAAAAATACGATTGAATGTTTCTTTTGAGTATCCATTGCATCATATAATAACGCGCCCTCGTCAAAAAGAAAAGGTGTCCCGCCGAATTGACAGAACACCTGAAGTGTTATTTTTTACTTGCCTCGAGCTTTGTCGAGAGGTTTATTCCATCCCACAGCTCTTCCGCTTCACGCACCATATCCCGTATGATATCAATGCCTCCCTGCCAAAAGCGAGGATCAGTTATATCAAAGCCAACCTTTG
Organism: Candidatus Niyogiibacteriota bacterium; assembly: GCA_016204155.1. Taxonomy (GTDB): domain Bacteria; phylum Patescibacteriota; class Minisyncoccia; order 1-14-0-10-42-19; family 1-14-0-10-42-19; genus 1-14-0-10-46-36. Next base: position 12,110 of record JACQLG010000060.1, read on the forward strand.
ATATAAGATTGTTAGGACTGTCGCTCCCGCCGGCAGCCAATAAATCCAGATAACGGGACACAAACCCTGCGCCCTCATTAAGATATTTATGGTATAAAGCCAATACGAGCAATTCGCCGAAGGAATAGGCGTAACAATAAAAAAATGGAGAATGAAGAAAGTGAGGAATATATATCCACCATAAGCCGTATTCGTCAGTCATTTCCACCGAATCGCCAAACATCGCCTTATTCGCTTCAAGCCACATATGATTTATCTGCTTGATTTCGAGTTCGCCTTCTTTTCTTCTTGCATGATGAAGATTCTCTTCAAAACGAGTCATCGCCCCTTGCCTAAAAACTGTTGCGAAAATGTCTTCAATCTTGCTTGCAAGCAGCGCGAAGCGCAGATAAGGGTCTTTTTCTTTTGCTTTCAAATCATGGAATACGAGCATCTCTGAAAATACGCTTGCGGTTTCCGAGATTGTAAGCGGCGGATTTGCTTGAAAGTGCCCTTGCTTGCGCGAAAGATACTGATGAATTCCGTGCCCTAATTCATGCGCAAGCACCATTACATCCGAAAGATTGCCTCCATAATTTATCAAAATATACGGATGAACGCTCGGAACAGTGCTGTGGCTAAACGCGCCACCTTGTTTCCCTTCTCGTATGCCTACGTCAATCCAGTTGTTATCAAAAAATAACCCAGCAATTTCTGCCATTCGCGCCGAAAATTTCCCATATGCGCCAAGTATAATGTCTTTCGCGCCTTCGTAGGAAATGCGCTTCGTATCCTCCGCAAAAGGAGCATATCGGTCATAATCACGAAGTTTCCGGAGACCTAAGAAATCCTTTTTAAGCGCATAATATGAATGCACAATATCGTAATTATCTTCTAACGTCGCAAGCAATACATCAACGGTTGCTTTGTCTATTTGATTATCAAGATGCCGAGAAGCCGTAGGATGATCAAAAGAACGCAGACGATCGGTCATAGCATGATCCTGGAGAAGAACATTAAAGATATACTTCAACACATGCGAATTCTCCTTCAGTCCTTTTGTAATCCCCCGCCAAGCCGCTTTGCGCTTTTTCCTATCAGCGTCGTACAAAAACGCGAAGGCTTCTGCTTCATTCATCTTTTTTGTCTTGCCGTCAATACGGATAGAAAATACAATATTATTCATCACCTCGCCAAAAAGGCGCGAAAACGCCTTTGAGCCAGTATTTTCCGTCTCACGAAGAATCTTTTCTTCAGGCTCGCTTAACGTGTGCGGCTTGTATTTCCTTCTTTGGGCAAGCGTATGGCGGTATGCGGATAACGCCTCCTCGTCCAGCAGCCGTTTGGCAATTTCATCAGACAAAGAAACCCATTCAAGGTCAAAAAAAATAAGATGCTTTCTTATTTCAGTCGTATTCTCTCGTATCTTCTGGAGAAAGGCGCCGTTTTTAGGATTTTTTGTGTCTGCCGCAAAAACAAGATCCGCATACGCGCGTAGTTTCGCAACTGCTTCTTCTATCGCTTCGCGCCTGCGCATGGCTTCCTGGATAAAAGGCGACGCAACATCTTCAGCATGTATCCTGCCCTTATAACTTATCTCAAAATGCTTTGCAGCACCAAGCGCTGCTGCTACATCCATTGCAATCTGTGGATCATGTATGCTTTGATAGAGATCTGAAAGATTCCAACGAGGAGATTGTTCTTGTGCTGTATTCATACTTTCCTCCTTCTAACTCACAAATAACATTTCTCACATAGTATCATAAAAACTCTTTAGCGCAAAATCAACCTACGGGCAACGGCCGCGGCTCTTTAACTGGTAGCAAATACGCATTATCCATTGGCTATATTTTTTTTGACAATGCGCCGTCTTTCTTCCCTCCCTTGCTGAAAACGACCCAGGACAGAAAACCCCCTAAAATAAACGCGACAATGCCGGTAATAAATAAGAACATATCTTTAGTATAAACTATAGAAGAAAAACAAAAAGGCCTTGTATAAAAACAAGGCTCCTAATAATTACTCTTTCATATTTTCGATAAAAACCGCTACAGCTTCCCCGCCAGCATTGCATAAGGACACAACAGCATTTTGCAATCCTTCTTCTTTCAAAAAATAAACGGCATCCGCAAGCACTTTTGTGCCTGATGCTCCGAGCGGATGACCAGTGCCACCAATAGCGCCTCCACAGGGGTTCATACAATCTCGCGAAATTCCGAGTTGTTTCATCATGGCAAGAGGCACTGCGGCAAACGCTTCATTAGAAAAAAAGACATCAACTTTAGACAGGGGAACGTTTACTTTTTCACAGACATGCCGTGTTGCATGGATCGGCGCTGTTAAATAATAATTTGGATTATGAGAATGCGTATAAAACGCCCGTATACGAGCAAGAGGATGTCTCCCGAATTTCGCCAATACCCATTTGTCTCTTTCGGAGATCAATACTGCCGCACTCACTCCGTCTGCAAGCGATGATGAGTTCGCTGCAGTAATCCTGCCGTTCTCTGCAAAGACCGGCTTTAACCCTGCCATCTTATCAGCATTGGGCGCGCGCCATCCTTCATCAAACTCAAGAGGAAATCCTTCATCCTGAAGGTCAATAATATACTTTCGGGTCTTCTCTTTATTCTCATGCGCGCGCGTAAAGCTTTCATACGCATATATATCCATTTCCTCACGTGTAATTCCTGCCTCTCGAACATAATCCTCCGCAATATGGCCCATTAAAGGCCGCTCTTCGCTATACGCATCACATAAACCATCAAAGTTCATGCTATCAAATAAAAGCTGCGTCCCAAATTGAAATTCAGGATCGTGCTCTTTGCACACAGCAATAAATTCTTCCCACGTAAAAGAGAAATTCGATTTTTCCTTATCTTTATAATTTTTATGCAACGGGAAATAAAGAGAACGGGGAATATAGTATGGAGTTCTCGACATTGACTCCATGCCGCCGACGACAACAATATTTTTTTCTCCGGATGCAATCTTAAACGCGCCGTGCTCAGCCGAAAATAAGCTGGACGCGCACACTTGGTTAAAGTTGCCGCAATTAACACGCTCTGGCAACCCCGCTTTAAGCGCCGCCTGACGCGCAGGATGTTGTCCTACGCCCGCAGTATAAACAATGCCCATATAACATCCCTCTATAAGCGGCATGTCCTTCTTAAGAAATTTTTTAAGAAATAACGCCGCAAGGTCAGTAATAGGAATATTCTTGTACGCTCCTAAAAATCCTCCCGTCCATATACGTCCTATATCAAGAATATATACCGGATTCATGCAAAATTCCTCCCTGCCTCGCCAAAAGGCGGGCCGTATTCTTTTGTTAAAATCCTTCCTACTGTATCACGCTCAAGACAAAAAAACAACCCTGAGCGAAGTCGAAAGGTTGTTTTTATAACAGATAGTGCGCTCCGAAATACAACGCGAGAAAGAGCAGCGCGACTATAAGGAAAAGGATAAGCGCAAACATTACTATATTACCTAATTTCGTATATAAGCGTTACGGTAATCGTAACTTCCTGCGAACCTGGCTCAATTATAGGCGAAGGCGCATACGTTCCTCCTACGCCTGCATCTGCCTTTTCAAGACCAAATGTTTTATATATCGGATATACGCCGCCTTCAGAGAGCGAAAGAAGCCGTCCTAGTCGAAATCCTCCAGATTTTGCGATTGCTTTTGCTTTCTCTTTTGCCTGTTCTATCGCCTTTTCACGCATCTCTTGTTCAAGCGCCAACGGATCATCAATAGTGAAGAAAAGCTGGGAAACTGCGGTTGCGCCATTCGCCACCACTCCGCTCAATAAATCGCCTACCATACCGAAATTATTTTCACGCACTTTTACCGCAACTGTCTGCGTGATAGTAAAACCTACTATCTCGGCAGGCGGGCATGGCCGAACATCGCCATTCTCCTGATAGATAGACGGAACGCAATTAAAATATTGATACCGCGGACTCATATCGTATCCCTCCGTCTTAATATCTTTCGTATCAATACCCTTTGATTTTATAAAATCAACAATCGTATTATTTTTTCTCGTATTTTCTTCCTGCAGAGTCCCGACATCCTCCCCTCCTTGGGTGATAACGGTAAAAGTAAACCGGGCAATGTCAGGTACTGCAATAGTCTTACCCTCGCCTTGTACCTGGAAACTCCGTGCAAAACTTGGATCAATAGAATCCTTAAACGCCCCAACATACGCTATCATGGCATACGATCCCGCCAAAAGCGTAATAATAATCACAATGTGTACATATTTTTTCCCAAATGGTATTTCCATAGAAATATAACAAAATTAATTAATAAATAATAGAATAACGTTATTATACCATGGCATCGGATTACATACCTTTCATTCAAGAATGCTACAATACCGGGTTCAACGAATAAATCATGTAAAATCCAAGCACAATAAGAAACACTCCCACTACGAGGCGCATAAGACCCTTATGTGCCTGCCGCCATGCTTCCAGCCGTTCAGATGAAGTGCCGAAATACGCAATCCCGATGATAATCAGAAGCGGAATGATAAAAACAAAATTATAAAGCAAAAGAAGCGGAAGGGCTTGAGCATAAGCGCCTTGGGACAAAAGTCCAAGTACGGCTAAATAGGGCGCTCCTGTACAGGGGAGTTCAACCAAAACAACAAAGATGCCGAGAACCACCATCGTCAACAATAATATCCCGAAGTGACGTGATTCCAATCGTTCAATCCATTGAGTATATGACTTGATGCGCGCGGAAGCCCCCGGGATTATCTGCAATGAAAACCCTTTCCCATACCAGAAAAAATCTTTTATTTCCAAAAATCCCGCGAATATCGCAATGAGCGCCACAATCCAGTAAAATGTAGTCGCCGCGTCTATGCTTAACGTAAAGCGCAAAATACCGAGACCAATCACAAGGTATGAGGCATACACCACCAAAGCATACAAAAGACTGCCAATAAGCATCCGATTCCTGTTCTTAAATACGCGCGTCATAAACGCAATCAAAAAGACCAAGACACCGATCACGCACGGATTAATGCTGTCCAAAAGCGCGGCTCCGATAATAATTCCGAGGGTAAGATTTTCTCCGAACATGGATTTTAGTAATTAGTAATTAGTTGTTAGTAATTAGTTGTTCAGGGGACACCCCGCAAATTCCGCAAATGCGGGAATTTGCCGGATCCCGACCGCTCGTTTTAACTCCTCTCCATTTTGTTCCCTGATGAATGTGGGAGTTTTTGAAATGTCTTTTTCTAAACAAAGTTCCGGCTGAGGGTCTTCTCCTTCCGGATGGCACTCAATGGCATTGAGTACGGGATAGGCAGGACCAAATATCTTTTCCTGCCTTCTGCAGCTCGAACACCGTACTGACTTATAATACGTTACTCCATTTTCATTCGCGCATAGAAATAATGCGGTATAATCTTCTTTTGTCCCGCCGCCTGACTGCGCAAAAAACGTGATGCCTATCACCAAAAGTCCGGCAATGACTATCGGCATAACTTCGCGGGCATGAAATGCTACGCCTGAAGTGCGCATCCCAAAAAATGACACTATAAGAATGAGAACCATAACCGCTTTTGATGTTTCGCATAAAATACAAAATGAACCGATAGCCGTCGCTTCAATGACGGTAAGATATAAAGACGGAACCAGCATAAAGACCGAAAGGAGAAACGTTAATCGAAAAACATCATTCTTTTTATAGAAAAACAGCAAAAGAAGCAGAGTCCCAAAAAATCCCATTCCCAAAAGAGACACGGGAATGCCAAATATCTCTGAATAAATGCTTGTCGTTACTACATCACACGATACTTCTTCCGAAAAATCACAGAACGACTGGGCGTTCGCATAATGGAGATACGTTAGATACCCCATAACGCCCAAACCCGCGAATGCGAGAATAATTGCCAGTATTCTATATATCATTGTATGTATTCATTATAGAATCGCCGCAAAAAAGGCGAAACCCGCTTATACACAGGCATTTTAAATTCGGAATCCTGAAATATACTGGAGCAAAAAGAAAGCTAGTCCGAGTCTTCTTCCTCCTTCCTTCGTTCTTCAAGCTCTGCGGCCGCTTTAACGTCGGCATGTTCGCCGTCCGTACATCCGCATGGCTTTAAGTCCAGGCCGTGCAGAGGACAACTTTCTGCTTGGCAGACGCCGGGCGTGCCGGATACTCCTCCGCACCCGCCGGTACAAATAAAATGTTCCATAATTGTTATTATCGCGCAGAAGCAATAATAACACAACTGCTAACGCCATTGTATTCATTTTTTCATATCCGTATAATAAAAAAATGGCAATAGAAGGATATATGCTCTACGCATTCCTAAGCGTTATTATGGTAAGCTTGATATCGCTTGTCGGGCTTGCGGCTCTTTCAATCAATACCGATAAATTAAAAAAAATTCTTTTTTTGCTTGTGGCGCTTGCGATTGGCGCGCTGCTCGGGGATGCATTCATCCATCTTATCCCTAAAGCAACGGAAGAAGGGACAAGCGCGTCTTTCGTTTCGCTTCTTGTCGTCGCGGGTATCGTATTCTTTTTTATGTTTGAGAAAATTCTTGGCTGGCACCATCATCATCATGAAAAACCTAATGACTGCAAAGATTGTGTCGAGATTCTTCCGGTAGGAAAACTTGTCCTCTTCTCAGACGGTCTCCATAATTTTATAGATGGCATCATTATCGGCGCAAGTTATTTGTTAAGCATTGAAATAGGGATCGCAACGACGATTGCAATAATGCTTCATGAAATTCCTCAAGAGATTGGCGATTTCGGAATATTGATATATGCGGGATACACGAAAGCAAAAGCGCTTTGGTTTAATTTTCTCTCGGCATTCATCGCAATCTTTGGCGTATCGCTAATATTTATCGCTGGCGAGACTACTGCAGCACTCATTCCATTTATCTTGGCTTTTGCGGCAGGTAATTTTATTTATATTGCGGCTGCCGACTTGTTCCCTGCACTGCATAAAGAGCACGGCGTCCGCCAGTCCTTTTTAGAAGTCGCTGCGATCATGATAGGGATTGCCGCGATGTATGCATTGATTTTTTTTGAATAGAGCATTATCTGCGTTATTCGTACACTTTTGACGATCGTCAATTTCGTACGAAATAGTCAAATTACGAGCAAGCAATCAAAAAACTTAAGTTAAAACTTAAGTTTTTTGTGGCAGCACCCTTTTGGCAGTAAGTCCGCTCTTATAAACATAATGGGTCCTCTGTAAAAGCCCTCGGGCTTTTACAATATGGATTATGTAAAAAATATTATTTGATCGGAACCGCCGTTATAAGAGTACTGCTATTTTCAGCATAGCAGATTCTCGCAAAAATACAAGCGTGCGTGTGTATATGTTAAGAGAACCACTCCTTTATTTTTTTTGGCCAGCCCAAAAGCAAAAGAAGTGCTAATGGCGCCCCCCAATTTGCCCATCGCTCAAAAAAGTCCCAAATCGGCTCATCCGGGCCTATGGGCCAGCGAAGAAGGGCAGTCCATAATCCCCATAATGCCATCCATAATAATGCCGCCCGTATAGGCTTTATCAACACAAGAAGCGCAAGCGTTATATCCAAAAGTCCGGTAAGCAAAAGAATTGTCCGGATAGTATCGTCGCCCTGGATGCCTAACGCATGAAAATATTTAAACCATCCGGCTTTCGCCTGTAAGGCAAAAACACCATGTCCTAAAAATTCTCCCGCTACAGCGATCCGCAAAACCCATTGGATTTTTTTAGCGTTTTCCATTTGTATAATTCGTTATTCTTATAAAGACTGTATGGATCGACCGTTCCAATACTAAACAATTTATTTCAATCTCATGGAATTCAAAACAACGCTGATACTCGAAAATGCCATTGCTACGGCGGCAAAAATAGGGTTAAGTAAAATTCCGAAAAACGGATAGAGTATGCCGGCGGCGACGGGAATAAACGCCGAGTTATAAAAGAATGCCCAAAAGAGATTTTGTTTAATGACTCTCATTGTCCATTGAGAAAGTCTGATTGTTTCCGGAATGAGCATTAAATCTCCTCTCATCAATGTGATATTTGCCGATTCCATCGCAATATCCGTACCTTCACCCATAGCAATCCCGATATGCGCTTGAGCAAGAGCTGGCGCGTCATTGATGCCATCACCGATCATCGCAACGATCCTTCCTTGCGCTTGAAGCTCTCGTACTTTTTCGGATTTTTTATCCGGCAAAACTTCGCTCATCACCCGATCTATGCCAACCTGTTTTGCGATTGCTGCAGCCGTTCTTTTATTATCGCCCGTAATCATCCACACTTCTAACCCATTCTTCTTTAATGCTTCTACCGCTTTTTTAGATTCATTCTTCAACACGTCCGCAACAGCAAGCGCTCCTTTTATTTGTTTATGTACGGCAAGAATCATTACTGTCTTACCCTCACTTTCAAGATTAGTAATTGCTTCATCATACGGAGCAATATCAAAGCTCATTTCTTGCATCAATATCCTATTCCCAAGATACGCTTCAATCTTTTGCGATCCAACCAATAAAGATCCCCGCAACCCTTTGCCGGATATCGCTCTGAAATCCTCCAGTATATACAAATCGATTTTTTCTTTTTTCGCTTCATCTATTATCGCTTTGTCTAACGGATGCGATGATTTTTGATCCAGACTTGCCGCATACTGCAAAATTGCTTTCGCCAACGGATGTTCGGATCGTTGTTCTAACGAAGCCGCGATATGAAGAATTTCTGATTTGTTTTCATCGTGAAAGGCTAACACATCGGTCAATTGCGGTTTTCCTTGGGTAAGAGTACCGGTTTTATCCAGAATGACTGTATCAAGTTTCCCAGCAATCTCAAACGAGGCCGCATCTTTGACTAAAATCCCCTTGGCTGCGGCACTACCGGAAGAAACCATGATTGCCATGGGCGTCGCAAGACCAAGAGCGCAGGGACACGCGATAATTAAAACCGCCACGAAATTAATCAGAGCGAAATGAAATGCGGGCGCGGGCCCAAAAAGATACCAAACGAGAAAAGTTACAGTGGCTATGACAATGACCGCGGGAACAAAATATGAAGAGACCAAATCGGCAAGGCGCTGAATCGGCGCTTTTGATCCTTGCGCCTCTTCTACCATCGTAATAATCCGGGAAAGAACAGTATCTTTACCGACTTTTGTCGCGCGAAAAGTGAAGGTTCCGAATTTATTTACAGTACTGCCGATAACCGCGCTCCCAACTGTTTTATGAACCGGCATTGATTCGCCCGTCACCATTGATTCATCAATTTCCGAATCGCCTTCAGTGACCTTTCCATCCACCGGCACACGTTCGCCCGGTCTGACAATAATCAAATCTCCAACGTCGACATCCATTATGGAAATTTCTATTTCTTTTCCGTCCTTTATCACTTTTGCCGTCTTTGGCTGAAGTCCGATCAATTTCTTTATCGCCTCGGATGCCCTTCCTTTCATTAACACCTCAAAATATTTTCCCAGCAGAATTAAAACAATAATAATCGCCGAGGTATCAAAATATATTTTCGGCGTTATGCCTCCTCTCGCAAAAAAATACGGGAAAAACGTAACAGCGGCGCTATACAGATATGCAGCCAGTGTCCCTATCGCAATTAAAGTGTTCATATCGGCAGTGCGGTATTTTATAAGAAGTTTAAGACCGCTATAGAATTGTCTGCCAACCCAGAATTGTACTGGCGTAGTTAAAATCAAAAGTATCCAGTATTGATTAAGAAATCGCGGAATAAAAGAAAACCAATCCGGGAAACTGCCCAAAAATATAAGAACCGCAAGGATGCCGCCAATGACAAGTTTACGCTTCATTCCTTTCGTCTGTTTTTCTCGTTCAACCTTTTCTTTATCTAACATTTCTTCCGCCTCTCCTTCTTCTTGAAGCGGTCTATAACCAGCATCAATTATTACTTGAAAAATATCATCAAGAGTAAGCGCCTTTGGATCAAACACCACCTTCGCACGCTGATTTGAAAAATCTAGATCACTGTTTTTTATACCGCGCAGTTTCTTTAAAGCATTTTCCACAATTATGGCGCAATGAGGGGAATCCATCCCTAACACTTTTATTGAGATGGTTGACGCACTTGTTACCGCATCGGCGCCGGCAGGAACCCGAGCGGAGGTGGATTGAGAGCCAATAATAAGCTTATAACCAACAGATTCGGTCGCGCGGGCAAGATCCGATTCAGAAATATTTTTTTCGTCAAATTCAATAAGCGCCGACTCCGAAGCAAAATTAACCGACACGGAATGTACGCCGGATGTTTTTAGAAGCACGCGCTCAATTGTTCCGGCGCAACTGGCGCAATGCATTCCCTTAATTTTATACGTTTTTTTCATATTGATTACCACCCCTTACTCATGACATTATCTGCGCCTCTATTCCCTATTATATCCCGCACCCTCCTCCGCCTTGATTGGTAGGCGGTTCTACTTCTTGCAAGATCTGCTGGTATCCTTGTGCGCTTGAGTAAGCGGAACCGAGCGCTGTTTTTGCATCAATATCTTTCCAATCTACGCCGCGCTTCTCAAAATATTTCGCAATCGTAAGATACGTATCCGGAAACCAATATGAATTTACTTGCAGTGCAATATCATACATTCCCGCTTCCGAAACGCCTTCCGCCGCCATAAGTTCAAGAAGGCCGAGCATCGCCATGCCGTGATTACAATCTGGGAAATACGTCGAATTGCCGCAACACGGGCGGTAAATATTTTTACTTACCATCTCAACCAATTGCTGCTGTTCCGGCGTTAACCGAATAAAAGAATAACGGCTGTAGTGATCCATTGCGTTACCCTTTGCAATAGTCCACCCGCCGGTTGAAGCAAAATTCCCCGCTCCTCCGTACTGCGGATTCTGCATCGGTCCTGTCTCTAAAATATCGTTTTTCGTGCCTAACCCTAACGCCCAAAAAAGATTCAGCAATATCCCCGCATTTTCTGCATTCATAACGATAGTGCCATTATTCTCCCCGTAGAGAAGTCTTTTTGAATTTTCATCCAACCCGCCTCTTTGAATATATAACGCCTCAAATTTATCTTTATCAATAACACCTGCCTCAACCATTTGCTTGCCGAGATCGCCCCATCGAACAGGAAGCGTAATGCCTTCTTGGGGAAAAACTGCCTCTTCAAAATTTGGCGTTTCGCGCACATATGTCTTTCTATGAATAACCAATGTAAATTGCGGCGTGATGCTATATTCAACCGAAAAGAAATAATTAAACAGAAAGATGCCGAGCACAACCAATGCCGCTACACGCCAATACTGTTTTGCCCACTCTGAAGATATAGATTCATGCTGATTACGTGTTTCCATAAAGATATTATACATGGGATTTTCTTTCCGCCCTAAACAGCAAAAAAAGAAAAATTCCGATAATGATAATGCTCCAGATACTATCCGGCACCGTTGAAGCAATCTCAAAGACGCGCCCGGATATTGCATTCAATAATTCTCCTATGCGTACTTGATAGGAAGGCGCCCAGAACGCGTTGCCCGAAAATACAAGCGCGAACAAGATGCCCGAAACAGCAAGAAAAACGACTCCCGCAATAAGATTCGTGGAATGAACCATTAATGTCCGCCCGCCGATACGAAAAGAAAACACTTTTCCTACAATAAGACGGGAGTTTTCAATCTTGAACCGGTCGTAAAAGTATCCTGCAAGGAATAGCGGAAATGTCATTCCAAAGACATACGCAAAGGTTACGACCAACGCTTTCCAAAATGTTCCTGTAAGGACCGCAAGGGTAACCGCGCCCGCAAGTACCGGCGCGCAACAAGATGTGGCAGCGCCAGAAAAAATCCCGAGCAAAAATACCGTTTTTGAATGCGATCCGCCCACTTGTGGCAATACGCGCTTCGGCATCGGAATGAATGAAAATCCTTTCCCGCGAAATGCCGCAATCGCAAATACGAGCATCAATAATGCGCCAAATATATACATCTCCGTATGAAAGTCGCGAAAAACCCGTGCAAGCCACGCCGCGCCAAGCCCTATCGGGACCAGTACAACCGCAATTCCCGCAAAGAATACGAATGTCATCTTAAGAATATTTTTCTTTTCCCGAAACGCCGAACCCAAATATGCAGGCAAAAGTACCGTAATACAACATGGCGCAAAGAGTGCAACCATTCCCGCAAGGAACGCCGCAATAATAGACGCTGAAAAAATGATATCCATATGCTTAGCGCGTCACCATCGCTTGAAATGTAAGTTCAAGCTTTGGTGATTTCTGCGAATTCGTTTCAAGATAAACACTGCGCTCTGCAAGCCCGACGCCGGAAGGGCCGTGAGCCGCAGGATCAAATACGGCATCTACTCGTATTATTTCGCCGGGGTCAACCTCTACACGGGCGGCTGCAGACGGCCCGCCATGGCCCGGCATACCAAATGTACCGTAGGTCTTTCCATCGCTATCAGTTAAAGAAGCGGTTGTGCACATGCAAGACGTATATACTTTTTGGATCACTACTAACTCATCTCCGTCGTTCCTAATCTGGAATTGATGCGAAACATTTCCGTCTTTCATTGAAATAGTGCCGAAATCAAAATCGGCCTCATCCGCCGCAAGGGCGCTTGCCGAATACTCTGTAGGCCGCTGCGAGGAATTGCCCCCGTTTGAAACAATAAGCACTGCGAAGCCGGCAAGAAAAAGGACGACCACACTCCACAATAATAATTTTTTGGATTGTTTTTTCATACATGAAAAGATTAAAACACCCGTTCAGTACATATGAACGGGTGTATGATAAGAAATTATAACAATGCAGAATGAACTTTACAGATACGCTCTCTGCAATGGAAGATCATACACCCCAAAAAATAAAAGCGGATTCTGCTTATTATGAAGTGAAATCCATGTTAGAAAACAAAATTGCCCTTTATGAAAAATTTCATCTTCCTGAATATGGCGCGCATGTAAAACAATGTGACGTATTCCTTCTGTCTGCACTGTTTTCTTCAACCAAAAAAAGAATACGCCGAACGATAGAACAGATACTATAAGAATCGCAAAAGAAAAAGAAGCAAGAGAACGGCCGAGATACTGAAGTACTGAAACATGGTGGTTGATAAAGGCAAACGCGCTTGTGACCGAAACGCAATCACTCTTGGTGATCATTGAAAAAGGACAAAGAGTATGAACGCCCTGTAAAATCCCGCCCATCCATAAAAACCCGAAAACGCTGACAAAAATCAAACTGGAAAGCAATACGATTGAACTTAACTTCAATGCCATATGATCATTATCATGATAACAAAAAATAAAGAAAATTG